>PIVL01000365.1 GCA_003354145.1 Paracoccaceae bacterium | reverse complement strand
GATTTTCCTGTGAACTGGTTGTTGAAGCCTGCTAAATGTGAGATTGCTGCTCGGGAAAATCAAAATAGCGAGCAGTGAATGCAAGAGATTCGACAGGGCAGGGCTAACGCTCAGCTGCCCGCCCACGTGCCACTTGAAAGCGATGACGAAATTGACCTGATGCAGCTGGTTGGTGCGCTATGGCGTGGCAAATGGATTATCGCATTCTGTGCGACGGTTGCTATGTTTATTGGTGGGTATTACGCCTTTGTGGTGGCCGTTCCAAAATATTCGGCGACCACATCACTGGCATTGCAGTTACGTACTGAGAATATTGTCGATCTAGATAGTGTCGTTTCGGGTGCATCTTCAGATAGCTGGGCGATGAACACAGAACTGGAAGTGATCCGGTCCCTTGGACTGATCGAGCAGTTGGTATCCAAACTGAATTTGCTGGAAGATCCCGAATTCAACTGGACTTTGCAGGAAGAACCGACGTTTTCTCTTGGAACGCTGAAAGCACAAGTGAAGTCGCTCATAGGCCGACCTGCGGCTGAAAACTATGTTCCCAGCGATGAAGCCGTTTGGATCAGTACTGTGCAATCTGTGCGCGGTGCAATATCTGCCTCAAATCAAAAATTCACTTACATTTTCAACATCGGCGCCACAACTGAAAGTTCTTCAAAATCGGCGCTTATGTCCAATACACTGGCCGAGCTTTATATTGCGGATCAGATCGCAGTGAAATTCCAGGCGACCGAAAACGCCGTGAATTGGCTGTCTGAACGCGTGACGAACCTTGAGATCGAACTGCGTGAAAAGGAACAGGCCATTAAGGATTTGCTGTCGAAATCCGAGTTGGTCAGCCCCGAAGCATTGGATGTGCTGAACCGCCAAGCCAAGGATGTCGCAGATCGTTTGACCGAGACTCGGGGAACAATGGGTGCAGTACAGGTTCGGCTGGCGGACTTGCTTGAACTAAAGGAGGCAGGAGATGCCGTGGCTATGGCGGCTCAGGTGAATGATCTGGCACTAAACCGCATGCTTGAAGAACTGGAGACCGGGGGAGACAATGCACGTCGGTTGTTTGACTTGCGATATGATCTTTTGGTTGATCGTGCGCGCGCGAACACAGATCGGATAGTCCAGCAGGTCGAAGCGTTGGAAGTTTCCACCGCCCGTTTTCAGAAGCGTATTGCAGATCAATCTGCCGCGTTGGTTCGGTTAGAACAAATGCAGCGGGAAGCCGAAGCAACCGGAGTGCTGTATGAAACATTTCTGGCGCGCCTGAAAGAAACAACAGTTCAGCTTGGATTGCAGCAGGCGGATAGTCGCATTTTGTCAGCGGCCACTCCGGGCGCTTATATTGAGCCGCGCAAGACAATGATTTTGGCCATGTCGATCGTTCTTGGGGGCATGCTGGGTGTTGGGATCGTGCTTTTGCGTCAATTGGTGCATAACGGGTTTCGAAACGCGGATGATCTGGAAGCTTTTACCAGTATCGCGGTATTGGGGCAGATTCCACGCATCCCGATCAGGAAGCGTAATGGGTTGATCAAATACCTCAGAGACAAGCCAACCTCTGCTGCGTCCGAGGCTATTCGAAACTTGCGAACGTCGGTATTGCTTTCAGATATCGACAAGCCTCCGCAAATCATCATGTCAACATCGTCAATACCTGGCGAGGGCAAGACCACGCAGGCGATTGCACTTGCACAGAACCTGTCGGGCCTTGGGAAAAAAGTACTGTTGATCGAAGGCGATATTCGACGGCGCACCTTTGGCGAATACTTCGATGCTAATCCAGCTGGTGGTATTCTGGTAGCCCTGTCAGGGGACGTTCCGCTCAGCGAAGTCGTCATCCATGATGAGCGCCTGGGCGCTGACGTCTTGATGGGTGAGAAATCCAGCGTCAATGCGGCTGACATATTCTCGTCTGAAAAATTTCACGAGTTTCTTCAAAAAGCGCGCGATGCCTATGATTATGTCGTGATCGACACGCCGCCGGTTTTGGTTGTTCCGGATTCGCGGGTCATTGGGCAATCTGTGGATGCGATTGTGTTTTCGGTCAATTGGGATGCCACCAGCAAATCACAAGTGGCCGAGGGGCTTCGCCAGTTTGCCAGCGTCAACTTGCGGGTAACGGGACTGGTGCTGGCGCAGATCGATCCGAAAGGCATGAAACGTTACGGCTATGGCGGTAAGTACGGTGCCTATTCGCGCTATGGAAAAGGGTATTACGAAGCCTGAGATTTTTCAGTTTGGCGAAAATACTCAGACTTAATCTTTGTAGATTTCCAACGATTATACACCAAGAGCAGAGCGTGCTCCAAAATTCACAAATGTCGGGAAGAATTGTCCAAGCGCCCGAGCCCAAACGGTGATGGGCTGCTCCTCGATAAAGACAACGTCGCTGGGGCGCATCTGCATGCGGGCGGCCACGGCTATGCTTGCCGCGTTCTTGGCGTCCAGATGCCAAGCGGTCACGGCGCCTAAATCTTGTGGATTACTTGAAGACCGCACTACATAAATTTCTGACGCATCTGCCGTGATGGTCGAGTACCCGCCATCATTATATAGCACATCCGCTAAGGTTACCTGTTGATTGTAGGGCATGGTAAAGCGACTGTTCTGGCGGAATTCACCTGCCAGGTAGACGTAGTCATGTCCCTCGGCTCCCAAGCTTTCACGGGCTTGAAAATTATCACGATGCTCACTCAAAGAGCCTCTGCGAATGCCGATTTCAGTCTGCAACTCGGCCAGAGCTTCGGTTCGGGCCGATCTTTTTAGCGAGATAACATCCAATTGCTGTTGGTAATATTTCAACGCTTTGTCGAGATCATAGTTGGTATCGACATAAATCGCATCGCCGTTCAGCAGAGGAATACGTTGCAAAGAGGCACGCGCATAAAAGTCTTCGATCGGAATTTGATAAAGATCACCGGTGCGATAAATTCTGATTGAGGCGAATTCTTTTTCATCGATATCCAAACCTCCGGCAGCGTTGATCGCTTCACCAAGGTTAAGCGTATTCAGCGTAATTGGCACCAGAGTTGGCGAGCGAACGGCACCACCAATGGCAACCCTTTTGGAGTTGAAATCAGACACCTCTAGCGAGAAAGCAGGGTCGATTTGACGCTCTACCAACGCTTGAAAAACCGCGCCTTCTGCCTCTTCCAAGGTCATCCCTGCAAGTGGAATTTGGCCAATATCCGGTATTGAGATAGCCCCGTCATCGCGAACCGTATAGCCTTGGCGCTGATTTTGCGCAGCCAGCAGGCCTGATAGTTCCTCGACCGTCGAACCACTACTTTTGGTCGCAAGAAGGACGACATCTCCGACACCAATACGATAGGGTGGGGGCGTTACGGCTGGTGGAATGCGCAACTCAAGCGGCTCGCGTCCTTGTTTGGGAACATAGGGTTCCTCGGGCAATGCGCCGACCCCACGCAAGTTGCCAGACTCCGCGGTTTGATAGAAAGCCTGCGGCAAAGTTCGTGGAACATATGGATCACGATTAGCAACCAGAACCGTCTGCGCATTTAACGAAACAACCCGGACATCCAATCCGGCGCCCTGCTCTTGGATCGAAGGGCTGGTATAGGTGATGCCGCATGCCGAAAACGCCATGGCAACAAACCCAAATATCAAACTAATAGGAATTCGCCTATTCATCCTGCCACCCTTATTCCAAAATCGCACGTCTTTGCGCACGATTCGATTGTCTCTACCTGACCAACTGCTCAATCACCAGATAATTGATCGACGGGCTGACCCATTGCTGAGATTTCCACAAGAAACCGTCTGAACCACGCCAGTAGATGTTGGTGACCTCTAAACCTTGTGAAAAGCAAGCCTCTTCAATTCGGGTTGTAGTGCGGTTTTTTCCAAAACTCGGAATGATTTCCTGGCTGGTTTCTACACGTTTGCATTGAAAGCTGCGAAACTGGGTCTGGTTTTCACCGTCCAGATAGGTTTGAAACCGGGGGTAGAACCTGTCACCGAACTGCCCTGATATCATCTGCACGGTATTACGGACATCTGACGACATTACATCCTCGCCAAGA
>PIVL01000364.1 GCA_003354145.1 Paracoccaceae bacterium | reverse complement strand
TGAACCGGGACAACCTGTTTGAGGACTACACGCGGGATGCCGCGCGCCTCGGGATCACCGGCTGCCTGCACATGGAAGTGGACGTTGCTGAAGATCAGATCGAAGCTGAAACTGATCTGATGGGAAACATCATCGCGGAACCGGGCAGTCTGATGGCTGGTGTGATTTCGTCTTGCCGACCTGAACATACATCCTTTCCGGCCTTTCTTGAGCGCAACTTGGAAAACCCGAACGTCAAAGGTTTTCGTCGGGTGCTGCATGTCGTGCCGGACGAGATCAGCACGACCCCGGTTTTTCGAGACAATATTAAACGACTGTCCGGCACCGGCCTGACCTATGATCTTTGTGTTTCGCCACATCAGTTGGGTCTTGCAGAAGAACTGGTTGACCATTGCCCGGACGTGACCTTTGTTCTTGATCATTGCGGAGTGCCAGATGTGGCTTCGGGCGCTCTTGAGCCGTGGCAAAGTGGTCTGAAAACGCTGGCAGAACGGCCCAACGTTATCGCCAAAATATCAGGTGTCGTCGCCTATGGTGATCCGAACAGTTGGACGCTTGCCGATATTCGCCCCTTTGTCGAAGCGACTGCCAACGCGTTTGGCCCCAACCGTATCATTTGGGGATCAGACAACCCGGTTTGTAATCTTGGCGGTGGGCTGGCCGTTTGGGTTGCCGCCACGCACGTTTTGACCCAAGGCTGGTCCAAAGATGAGCAGGCTCTGTTGTATCGTGGGAATGCTTGCAAACTGTGGCAACTTTAGATCACAACGGCGAACATTCTCCTGTGATCCAAGTTTGAACGAGGTTTTGAAATGACAGCGCAAGTATCCAACCGGGCGGCGCATGGCGGACCGGTTATTGAGACGGAAAAATACAGTGCCCCGGCCTTATCAAAGGGTCTTGATATTCTCGAGTTGTTGTCAACACAGGCGGCGGGGCTGAAAAAAGCCGAAGTTGCGCACGCGCTTGACCGGTCTGTCAGCGAAATCTATCGCATGCTCGTTGTTTTGCAGCAGCGGGGTTACGTTTTTCTGGATCAGGAAAGCGAACGCTATTCACTGACAATGCGGATGTTTGAACTGGCCCATCGGTTTCCGCCGACAAAGCGACTTAATGCGGTTGCGGGCAAAGTTATGGAGGACACCGCCCAGATATTGAACCAATCGATTCATCTGGCAATTCTTTATGAGAACAACGTTCTTGTCATCGCGCAGGTAGACCCACCAGGCAATGTCATCACTTCGGTACGTCTGGGGGCTCGGGTTCCGCTGGCTTTCACGGCTTCGGGGGCTTGCCTGTCCTATCAGCTCTCGAAAGAGAAACGAGCCGAGATGTGCGCGCTTAGCGAAAATGTAACCAACGAGACAATTCGATTATTTGAGCAGTCCGTTGAGCAGGTCAAGACAAGTGGTGTCTGTGAATGCCCCTCAGCAATTATCGCAGGCATTCACAACATATCTGTCCCGATAATCAGTTATGGCGGCACAGTTGTTGCGTCCCTTACCGTTCCGCATGTCCAGCGCCTTGCGCAGGTTAATGACCCGGATATCGAGGAAAGCAAACGCGTGCTTCTTCGCGCTGGCCAACGCATTTCCAATCTTATTGGCGCCGGTGCCGCAACCGTCGCACCGCTGGACTGACATTCAGAAAACCTAGGCTAAAAGGAACATGCAAAAAAATGCCCGCTAACGTGAACCTGAAAGGGATGACATGGTCTGATCCAAGGGGTTATGACCCGATGATCGCCGCGTCGGCTGCCTTTTCGGAACTGCACCCCGGTGTGACAATTAGCTGGGACAAGCGGTCGCTTCAGGGGTTTGAAAGCACTCCGGTGGAAGAGCTTGCTGCGGCATACGACCTTATGATTATCGATCACCCGCATGTCGGTGCCGTGGCGGATTCAGGGTGTCTTTTGCCGCTGGATGAATGGCTGCCAGAGTCAACGCTGACAGCGCTTGCAAACGAAACAGTGGGCAAGAGCTTTGTCAGTTATTTACTAAGCGGGCATCAATGGGCGCTTCCGGTTGACGCGGCCGCACAGGTACAGGCGCATCGGGCTGATTTGGGCGGTCGCGCAGTTAGCTGGGCAGAGATTGTTGAAGCAGCCCGTCGGGGTGAGGTCGTCCTGCCATTACGTCCGCCTCATTGCCTGATGTGCGTCTATACACTTGCTGCCAACATTGGACATCCCTGCGGTTCCGACCGGAACAGACTTCTGCCAGATGCTATTGCTTTGACGGTATTGGCGGCACTGAAAACCGTCACCGACCACATTGACCCGGCATGTTATGATATGGACCCCATCGCGGTGTTGGATCAGTTGTCTGAAGAAGACAAGGTTCGCATCGCGCCGTTCATCTATTTGTACAAAGGATACTCGGACCAGGGGTATCGCAACAATCGCATCACTTTTTCGGATATTCCGGTTTTAGGAGCAAGCGGGCCAATTGGGTCGGCCCTTGGGGGGACTGGCATCGCTGTTTCAAGCCGCACTGAGAACCCACAGATTTGTGCGGAATTTGCCGGATTTGTTGCTGGAGCCCAATGCCAGACCGGTCTTTATGCGAATTCCAACGGACAACCGGGAAACGCCGTCGCCTGGGCAAGCCAAAAGGTGAACGACCCGGTCCTGAATGCTTACAATAACACTCGTTTGACCCACGAAGCGGCATGGCTGCGCCCACGCCACAAAGGGTACATGGAGTTTCAGCAGACGGGTTCTGAAATCATCAACGCTGCCCTCACTGGCAAATTGGAAATGCCTTCGGCTATTGCAGCGCTAAACCGCGAATTCGCCGCCAGTTTTGGCGACGAAAGCTTGCTCTGATGTCGGATTCATTACCGCTTGCAGGGCTAAAGATTTTGGACTTCAGCCAGTTCCTTGCCGGGCCGTACGCCTCGCTTCGTTTGGCTGATTTCGGTGCCGACGTCATCAAAATTGAGCAGCGCGGAAAGGGGGACCTCTCTCGGTTCCTTTACGTATCCGACGTTCTGATTGACGGAGAAAGCACCATTTTCCACGCGATTAACCGTGGCAAACGTTCTCTGGCAGTGGATCTGAAATCGGAAAAAGATGCTGCTGTTGTCTGGGATCTAATCGAAGAAGCGGATGTGGTCATTCAGAATTTTCGCCCTGGTGTTATCGAACGTCTGGGTTTTGGCCCCGATGCGGTTCGGGCGCGTAACCCGAAAATTGTCTATGGTTCGGTATCGGGTTACGGCGTTGATAATGAATGGGAAAAGCTACCCGGACAAGATTTGCTGGCGCAGGCGCGCAGTGGGATTATGTGGCTGACTGGGGCGGAACAGCACGGTCCGGTTGCCATTGGTTTACCGGTTGCCGATGTTCTTGCGGGCGCAGCATTAGCGCAGGGTATTCTTGCGCTTCTGGTGCGCCGGGGCATTACAGGGGAAGGCGGCGTTGTTGAAACCAGCCTGATCGAAGCCGTTGCCGATCTGCAGTTTGAATTGCTCTCGACCTTTCTCAATGACGGACGACGCCCACCTTCGCGCCCGCGCAACAATCCGGCCCATGCTTATCTTGCAGCACCGTATGGTGTCTACAAGACTTCGGACGGTCATATTGCCATTGCGATGAACGACCTAAGCGAACTGTTTGCCTGTCTGGGCATCACACATGGACTGGTGGGCAAGGACCCTTTTGCCGATCGTGACGCAATTGCGCATGTGCTGGCAGAACAGTTGGAAACTGGCACCAACGACCACTGGACCATCTTGATGGCAAAGGCCGACATGTGGGCCGCACCCGTGTTGGATTGGCATGATCTTATCGATTCAAACACCCTGCAAAACTTGGGCATGATCGGAGAGAGTGAACGTGGCGGGCAAAGCTTTAACACGCTTTTGGCGCCGTTGCGGATTGATGGATCCAGACCCGTTGCAAATGGGGCTGCTCCTTACCTGAACGAAGAACAGATCACCTGGACAAAATCTTAACGCCGACCCGATATTTTAGTAAATATCGGGTTCTCCGGCTGTACGGCCAAATTCGGCTTCGAGAAAGTCGAAATCACAGCCCTTGTCAGCC
>PIVL01000363.1 GCA_003354145.1 Paracoccaceae bacterium | reverse complement strand
CGCTGGCTGCCCGCCGCGATGGTTGCCCCAACCCCTGTGTCGGCACTGTTGCACGCTGTTGCGGTGGTCAAGGCTGGCGTGTTCACCATGCTGAAAGTGGGCATATACATCTTTGGCATCGATTTTCTGGCCGAGACCGGCGCGTCGGAGTGGCTGATGTGGCTAGCGGCGTTCACCATTATCGCGGCCTCTGTCGTAGCAATGACCAGGGATAACCTAAAGGCGCGGCTGGCCTATTCCACCATCAGCCAGCTGAGTTACATCACTCTAGGCATGGCGCTTGCCACCTCGATGGGTGTGCTGGGCGGGGGCATGCAAATCGCGATGCATGCCATGGGCAAGATCACCTTGTTCATGTGCGCCGGATCAATTTATGTGGCCACCCACAAAACCGAAATCAGCCAAATGAAAGGGTTGGGTCGGGTCATGCCGATCACGTTCATTGCCTTTCTGATTGGTGCTTTGTCGATTATCGGCCTGCCACCTATGGGTGGGTCATGGAGCAAATGGTTGCTGATTCTGGGCGCTGCGGATACCGGGCATTGGGTAATTATCGCGGTGTTGATGGTCAGCTCGTTGATGAATGTGGCCTATCTTTTGCCACTGGTCGGGCGCGGTTTTTTCCTAAGCAGCCCGGATATCGACAAAGATGCACCAATGGCCGAAGCGGGGATGCTAATCTGGCTGCCCCCGGCCCTAACGGCGTTGGGCTGTATCGTGCTGTTCTTTTATGCAGGAACAATCGAGGCGTTTCTTGCGCCACTTGTGGCCAAGTGAGGAATTCGTGATGGACAACAACAAACCAGACAATCCTGACAGTTTCCCGCCTTTGGGTCGCGCCCTGCTGTGGGTCGATAAACCAGGCAGCGCCACCAAGATCATTTATGCGCTGGCGGCCGTTTGCGTGGCACTGGGGCTATTGGATTTCGCCTATCAAAAACACGCCGAATTCGCCGTTGAGTATTTACCCAACTTTTATGGCTTTTACGGGTTCATCATGTTTACCGCCCTTATCCTTCTGGCCAAGGCTTTGCGGTTCTTCATAAAGCGTCCGGAAAATTATTATGGCGATAAGGCCGTAGACAGCGAAACCTATCCCTCCGATCAGCTGGACAAGGCGCAAAACGATGCTTGAGCAGCTTCCCGTCGCCTTTCTGTTCTTTGCCACCGCGATTGCGCTGCCGCTGTTGCCCAAGGGCACTCTGCGCGGGACCGTATTGCTGGCAATCCCGCTGATCGCAGGCTGGCAGGTCTGGTCCCTGCCCGCTGGTAATCTGGTGAATGTCGAATTCTTCGGCTTTACACTGGAATTGATGCGTGTCGATAAGCTTAGCCGGGTTTTCGGGCTGATCTTCTGTCTCGCAGCGTTCCTGACCAACCTCTATGCCTGGCACATCCGCGACACGGTTCAACAGGTCGCCGCGCTGGTCTACGCCGGTGCCGCCATTGGCGCGCTGTTCGCTGGTGATCTGATTACGTTGTTCATTTATTGGGAAGGCACGGCGATTTCGTCGGTCTTTCTTATCTGGGCACGTCGCACCACGGCTGCATATTACACTGGTATGCGCTATCTGATCATCCAGATTGGATCAGGTGTGATCCTGCTGGCTGGCGTGGCGTTGATGTACAGAGATACCGGCAGCATCGCGTTTGAACAGATGACCTTGGGCACACCAGCCACCTGGCTGATATTCCTTAGCTTTGGCATCAAGTGCGCCTTTCCTCTGCTTCATAACTGGCTGCAGGACGCCTATCCTGCCGCGACGGTCACTGGCACCGTGATCCTGTCTGCCTTTACCACCAAACTGGCCGTCTATGCCTTGGCGCGTGGTTTTGCTGGCACTGAGATCCTGATCTATATTGGTGCGGTGATGACGCTGTTCCCGATCTTCTTTGCTGAAATCGAAAACGACCTGCGTCGAGTGCTGGCCTATAGTCTGAACAACCAGCTAGGTTTCATGGTGGTTGGCATCGGTATCGGCTCGGAAATGGCGCTTAACGGCACGGCGGCCCACGCCTTTGCCCATATCCTTTACAAGGCCCTTTTGTTCATGAGCGTCGGCGCAGTGTTGTTTCGCACTGGCACGTCAAAAGCATCCGAACTGGGTGGCCTTTACCGCACCATGCCGCGCACGGCTGTATTCTGCCTTGTGGGGGCTGCATCAATTTCGGCCTTCCCGCTGTTTTCCGGCTTTGTGACCAAATCGCTGATCGTTGAGCAGACCGCCGCCAATCACTATCCGATCATTTGGGGTGTTCTGGTTTTTGCCTCAGCTGGTGTGCTTAGCCATTCCGGCATCAAAATCCCATTCTTCACGTTCTTTGCACATGACAGCGGATTGCGCCCCAAAGAGGCACCTGCGCATATGCAACTGGCCATGGGGATCACCGCGGCACTTTGCATCATGATCGGAGTTTATCCTGCGCCGCTTTATGCGTTACTGCCCTACCCGATTGATTATGATGCTTACACATTCGGCCACGTTATAACTCAGATGCAACTGCTGGGCTTTGCGCTGCTAGCGTTCTGTTTCCTGATGCGCACGGGCATCCATCCGCCAGAAATCAGGTCAATTAATCTTGATACTGACTGGACTTATCGTAGGTTCCTGCCAAAGATCATCGACCATATTTACACAACTGTCAGCACCTTTTGGAGCCGGATGAGCGCTCTCAAAAGCCGCTGGATCAAGGCGTTGATTACCAAAGCGTACCATTCTCACGGTCCGGACGGACAAATTTCGCAATCCTGGCCAACCGGTGCAATGGTGATTTGGATCGCGATGTTGCTGGGGATTATCCTGCTGGTCAGCTTTGTAAGCTGATCTGCGCCATTTGGGCAGACTCTTGGTTAATTATTGATTAATTGAACAGGAACCAGAAACGGTCTGTCTGGCATGTCTGGGTTGAAATCTGCGACCAAGATACATCTTCTATAGATTAACAGCAGAAGAATTCCGTAAATGCTGTCTTTGCCATTGGATATTTGTTTCGAAATTAGACATAATGTAACCAAATTCGGCAAGTAAGTCGTTAACACACCTCCGCTAATGAGGGCAGATCAGAGCAAATCGAACCAAGGGAAACATACCGCACTGCAGTGACGGAACAGGTAGCATGTTAGAATTTCAGAATGTCAGCAAATCCTTTTGGACAGGAACACAGCGCAAGGTGATCCTGGACAAAGTGTCGTTCAGGGTTGAACTTGGCAATTCTTTGGGAATTCTGGCACCCAATGGAACTGGTAAGACCACACTGATCAATATGATGGCCGGATTGGAAAAGCCCGACGAAGGTGAAATCCGACGCGACTGCAACGTATCTTTCCCGCTTGGGTTTATGGGCGGCGTGGTAAGCAAAATCTCGGCCATGGAAAACTGCCGCTACATCGCCAAACTTTATGGATTGGACGCGGATTATGTCGAGGCGTATTGCCGTTGGCTGTGTAATCTGGATGAATATTTCGACCAGCCGCTTGGAACTTATTCAGCCGGTATGCGGTCGCGGTTTGCATTCGCATTGATGCTGGCGTTGGATTTTGACATTTACCTGATCGATGAAGGCATGCCCGGAACTACCGATGTGGAATTCAACCAAAAAGCCGGATCCATACTTCAGGAACGCCTGCGCACCACCACAATCATTATCGTTTCGCATTCGGCATCGACCCTTGAAAAATTTGCCCGCTCTGCCGCTGTTCTGATGGACGGGCAGCTACACATGTTTGACACCTTGGAAGAAGCGAAACAGCTCTATGACTACCAAACCCAAGGCTAAAAAATTCCGAATCCGGCGCAATGGCCCCGCACCGATTTCGCAGCCCCCCCCTGGCCCGCAAGACGCAGCAGGGAACGCCCCCGTTTCGAACACGCCAAAACGGGTGCAGCCCGACCCACAATCGACTCAGGCCCGCCCTGCGACGAAAGCGCAGACTGCTGCTCAGGCTCCCGCGATGCAGGGCGATGTCGCCTCAGCGCGCGAAATGGCCGGAGAATCCGACATTGATGCCATCCGCCGAGAAGGACTAACTGGTCGGCAACTGCGCATGGC
>PIVL01000792.1 GCA_003354145.1 Paracoccaceae bacterium | reverse complement strand
TGCAGGAGGTCCTGCATGTTCGTCTGTGTCAGGTCGTTGGCGAAGCCACCGGAGGCGTCGAGATCTGTCACGACACCCTTCTTGCGCTGGCGATTGGCGTTTATGGGATTTCTTGCGACTGTGGTGACTTGGCCACCAAAGTCGGCGTAGCTGTTTGGCTCCAGAGGGATCCAATCCGGGGTGCCGGGAAGCACCTTGAATGACAACTCCTCCGCGTACCGAAGTCCGGTAACATTGGAGTCAATCTTGTTGACTACTGCCATGGTATATCTCCTGTGAGCTCACGTTTATTTCACTTCGTCATAGGTAAAGTTGGCGATGGTGTTGACTTGGTACCAGTCTCCATCTGGGCCTACCTCGTTCACCCTGACATTTCGAAACCATACCTGAAGAGGGGAGGCTTTCCCCTCGTAGGCGTCGGCCACGATCTTACCCAATTGTAGGGCTTGGGACAACCCTTCTCCAACTGGCACGAAGATCTGCACGATCAGCACGCCTGTTCTCGTATATCGCTGGGTGCCAAGGCCTCCAGAGAGCGATGACTGGTTGCCTGTCACATGCCTTACCATCACACGGGCCCAAGGGTCGGTGCTGGTTGGCGGGACAGTGGATCCCTCGGCGGCGACCACGTTCTCATATATGACACCAAAGCCGGTGGTGTCCCACGCGTCCTTGAACATTGTGAGGATGTCATCAACCGCCTCTTCAAATGTCGCTGTCATCTTCGTACTCCAATAAACACCAGGACCAGACTTGGTCCTGGCTTCAGGGTCTCAATGCCCTCTATCTTCCAATTCTCTCCGTCGTCCACCAGCTCGTTGAACCGCCGGACATCCTCCGACGCGCCTGGCGAGGCGATCAGTATCTGGTCAGACCTCTTCACGAGGTCGCTCACCTCTGTGGACAACCCCAGCTTCACAGCGCTGCTGGGCTCCACGAACACCGCGTCCAGGGTGAGTGTGTCATCAGGGGTGGACCTCGGGTCCGAGTT
>PIVL01000362.1 GCA_003354145.1 Paracoccaceae bacterium | reverse complement strand
GTCTCTGGACTCGTTGTGAACGATGATCTGGTCGGCCAGAGTTTCGCTAATCAAATCAGCATCGGAAGGCGTCGGATAAATGAACTCCGACCATGCGCACTCATTTGCCTTCACGCACCCACTTATCGAGACGCTTGCGACGATCAGGATCACTGAGTTTTTCAACTTCATCCTCTAATTCCTTGCGTTTGATGATTGCCTTGTTGTCTGCCTCGGCCTTGTCCGCTCTGGCTTTGTTCTTCTGGCGACTGCCACCCATGAAAAACGACACAACGATGGCCACGATCGCGCCGATCGCTGCAAGGATTTCTGGGGAAAGAAATGACAACATATCCATCAGTCGATCGCTCCGCGCATGCCGATACCAACAAGGCCCAAGTTTATGAGCATGGGAGCGGTCATTCCGGTTCCAGTCGTAATGCTAGAAGCAATGGCAGCAAAGCCGTGGAGCGGCTCCGTGGCAACAAACAAACCGGCCAGAAGTGGCGTAACACTTGCCCACCAAGTGAGCGAATTGAGTTTGATATATTTATGCACGTTTTTGTCCTCCAAAGAAGGCGGCAATCAGCGCAGCGATAACAGAACCAAAGCCCTTCGGCTTGTTCCTATCACGAAGAACGCCATCCCACCATTCGGTCGCATTGAAGCCGGGACATTGCGTTGCCGCTCCCGGCATATCCCGGTGGCCCTTTACGACAGCGCCGGGAAAGCGCTCCTGCATCCTGTCGATCAACTCGATCATGGATTTGATCTGCTCCGGTGTCCTGCTGTCAAAGCCAACGTTCGGCGCAGCTGCAGTAACGCCACCTTCAAAACATATCCCGATGCTGATCGAGTTCTCGCCCTTGCTGTGCGCGCCTTGTTCAAAGCGTCCCGGCTGGGTCAAGTCCCGGCCCATCTCGATCTTCCCATCCTTCCGAATGAACCAGTGATATCCAATCTCGTTGAAGCCACGCTTGCGGTGCATCGCATCGATATCAGCCGCCGTGTAATCATTCTCGATCGCAGTGGCGCTGTAATGGATAACGATATAGGCGACCTTACTGTCGGGGAGATAACTCATCTATTTATTCCCTGTGTTTCGATTATTTTATTTACAAGCGCATTGCCTGCGACTTCCGCTCCGCTCATGGCAGTGACCGTCATGGTGACCACTGCGCAGAATACGAATAATTTACCTATCATGGTGCTGGCGCTCCTGAAAAGAAATCGAACACGGCCTTCAACATAAGGCTGATGATCGTCAGGATACCCCATCGCTGGTTTTTCTCCAAACCCTCCACGCGATCCTTTACTGGATCAACGTCCCTCTGCTCAAGCGAACCCTTCTCAAGATTATCAATCCTCCGGTGGTGGCTTTTTGTTCTTTCTTCTAAAGCAGCTATTTTTTCTGGTTCGCTCATTTTTGATCACCAGATATATGATGACCCAAAAGGCCAGTTCGAGAACCACGCCCCAGACCACGATCTCTGCGAAGAGCATCCCCGATGGCAGATACGACACAAGCCCCACCGAGGTAAAATACAACGGATGCCCCGAATAGGTCACTGAAAAACAACGCAACACTGCCAAAAGCATAACTCTCTCCGGCCATTCTACCTATGGGAATGCACAATGCAGAAAGAACAAGCAATGCTGAGATTATGCGTACTTCTCTGGAAATCGTTGTTCTTATGGAAATAATAATTACTGGAACAATCAGCCACACCAAGCATGCGGCAATCCATAACGCCGAACCAGAAAGAAACGATTTTCCTATTTGGACGAAAGCAAGGCCGATCAGGATCACAGCTAATGTCTCTGCTCTCCGGTGTTGATGCGTCAAAAACGCAAGAACACTGAAGAATGCAGTTAGCGCGACCCAGATCGGCCAGACCATTTACTTGTCTCCAAACATCGGCACGATCACAACAGAAGGCGCGAGGCTAAGAGCATCGATCCCGTCGCTGTGCGCCTGCAGCAGATCTCGAAGCACAGCGTTTGCTCCTTTGACAGCATCAGCGTAATTCGGGTTGTCTTTCGCCAGACCACACAGGCCAGCACGAGCAGCAAACGCATTCTTGATTGCGCCTTCGATTTGGTGCTGGGCTTTATTGCCGAGTTCTTGGATTTCTTCTTCAGTCATCGTTTTCACAGTCGTTTATAGGTCAGAGGTATTCTGCCTTTCTGGTATTGAATAAATTAAATTAGCCAATGACAACAACACCAAACTGTGTGCGCACCACCGCACGGACTTAGCCGCCCGTTTCAACGAAGCTGCCATGTTTGAGTGGTTTTATGCGTCAACCTCGTAAACAATTGAAAGATCAATATCAGCGATTCCGCTGGTTAGTGCTGCCACGGTAAGATATGCACCAGCGGCTGCGTTTTGGTTGTCCCATATTTTGATAAAGCTGTCTTCGCTTTGAATTTCAGAGATTAGCGTCCCCGCTAAAGCGACGTTATCGGTCTTGACCGATCCGAATGTGCGAGGGTTTGATGTGGCTGATATAAATGGCAAGCCCGTCAGGAAAATATCATTTCCGCCAGTTAGCCCTGTCGTGTCTATATTGACAAAGCGGAGTTTCATAAGAATAAGGCGTCCATTCTGGGCGTATCTGCCACTTGCTGTCCCAGCAGTGGCCTCGTTGCCACCAGATGCCGCATCAGCCAGAGTCGGAGTGAACGACAAGTCTGAATTTTCAGGCATAAGGTTTAGCGGAACCGTTTCTTGCGAAAGTCCGGTGCCAACAATCAGATCGTATAAGTCAGGCACGGTGAAAAACTCAAAAGACCCGTCTGCTTCCGCCGTGAACGGGTTGACAAGAGGCGTAACCGCGCCTGCATCCTCATGCAAGACCGCCAGCGCCGCAGTCGACTTAATACGAACCTCAACGGCGGCTGAAGGGACGATAGTACCGTTGCTTGTAACGGCCCAATTTCTATAACCTACCAGATCTGCCATCAGTCAAACTTCCTTGTATCTTCCACCTTGAACACACCGGCCCCTGAAATCTGGCGCTCACCGCCAGCAATCGTGATCCATGTTTCGCAGTATTTCCTTGATGCAGACATTGCCCCGCTTTCGGCAGCGGTAATGTCGAACGTGTATGTGAAGTCGTTTGCAAGGGTAATAGTTGCCCCGGTCAGGCTTCTACTCAGAACGAGTGTGCCGTTCAAACTCTCCCAAATATCAAACGTGATTTCTGTCGCAGCCGAAAAATCGGTGCTTGATTTATCGACCATAAGATACGTCTTGTCCGCGTTTTGCGCGATGCACATATTCAGGTTCTGTATGCAACAATTCATATAATCTATCCCTACTGTCTCGGTGGCATTCTGCCTGATTTGCTCAGAGCAGACAACCACGCCAGCCATCCCAGAAAGAACGATGCGCGGTGATACTATCACAGTCATTTTGCGGCCAACTCTCGTTCAAGTTTATCAACGGTGGCCAGCGCCACGGCAAGTTTAACGCGCTGCTCCTTCTGGGCTTTTGGTTCCGGTCTTGCTTTGGCAGCGGCCAGTTCAGCCTTGAGTTTATCAACGGCCTTCGCGTGACGGTTTTCGATCGCCTCAAGTTTTGCCTGCGCCAGTTTAATTTCATCGCGCATGGCAGTGATGGACTTTTCACTATCCCGCGCGTGCTTGCCTACTATTGCGCCGGCCGATTTTATTTCAGCGTTCAACCTTTCGATTTCAATATCGTTCCGGCGCGTGCGCGCCGTAAGGACGGGAACGTGGTCAGCCTGCATCCGCAATTCGTGGTTCGCCAGTTGCAGCCTCTTTACGTCCAGCTTCAACAAAGACAGCCGTTCCACCTCAACACGCGAAGCGGCCAGCCGGGACATGAGTTCTGATTTAGTCGGCATATCAACTCCCCTTATGTTGCGCTCTCGCCGCCGTTTGGATGGATCATAACACCACCGGCCAAATTGGTATCCCCAATAAACCGAACATAGTTTATTGACAAACTTGCCCCCGCAATTGTCTGGCTGATAACACCAGCGTTGCCGGTAAGAGATGTGGACTTCGATGCAGAAACACCAATGACAAGACCTGTGGAAAAATCTAAAAACCCAC
>PIVL01000791.1 GCA_003354145.1 Paracoccaceae bacterium | reverse complement strand
TAACCTTAATTCGGGATAAGCGTATTGTTTTCGACTTGATTGAGATTGATTGATGGTTTTCGCGGTTTGAGGGTGTAGGCTGCCAGAGCTGCGAGGACGTTGATCAGGAAATTGTCTGGTTTTCTGTGTCTTGTGTGCTCAATCTGGCAGATTTCCTTGAGCTGGCCGATGACCGCCTCAATTATGGCGCGCTTGGCCAGGAAGAATTTCTCGAACTTCAAACGGTTGATGGGCTTCATGTTCTTGCGGGTTTTGGTGATGAAGTTGATGCCCATTTTGGTCAGTTCTTTCGCCAGTTTCTTGGAGAGATAGCCCTTGTCACCGGCCGCCAGCCCCTCCAGTTCCTTAAACAGTTTTGCCACCGGCTTTCGATCATCGGTATTGCCGGGCGTCAGACAGAAAGCCATGATCTCGCCCTTATGGTTGATGACCACATGCAGCTTGAAACCAAAGAACCAACCCATAGAGGACTTTCCGCGTTCGGCAATCATATCAAAGGTTTGATGCTGGCTGATGCGCTGGTTGCGGCAAACAGAAAGAGTTGTTGAGTCCACATAATAAAGCCCGGTTTTATGGCCACACTTGGCTTTCATGAAGGCGCACAACGCCGGAAACACCCGGCCCTGTATCTCGACGAAACGATTGTAGGACAACAGTGTCGGGAAACAGTTCCGCATTTGTCGCGACACACAATCAAGATAGAAGTTCTTGAAGTCACGGTAATGGGAAAGATGAAACAGCACCACGATGGTCATAATTTCGCTGGCGCTCATGGACACGGCGCGCCGCCGTTTGGTTGCGAGGCCAGGCAACAGCCCTCGTTCGAATTGCGGGAAAAAGATCTTGCAGAAGTCGTCAATTTCACAGAAAATCTCTTCGATGGGAGCCATGGAAACCTCCATGTTTGGCTAGAATCATTGTAAATCCAGCCTACTCCCATCACCCCATCCAATGGAATCAATAACTTATCCAACCCTTATCCCGAATCGGCGTTA
>PIVL01000790.1 GCA_003354145.1 Paracoccaceae bacterium | reverse complement strand
TCACCCTGGCGACGAAGGCGGGCGATCCGATGAGGCGGGACGCCGTCCAACACATCGACGGGCAGATCAACCCCTTGCAAAAATTCCAACCGGCTCAGCAATCGGTTAATATCAGCTGAGTTCTTGCCAACCTCAAATTGGCGCAGCCAGATAAATCGGCTGAACCGGCCGTCTACGTTTTCGGTTAACAGCGCATCAAGCTGATCTTTCATCACATCAGCCAGACGCTCAACGATACGCGTTTCAATATGTCGTTCCGCTGCGACAAGGGCGTCAGCGCACAAGCGTTCAATTGTGGATATACTTGGTAAGAGGGTCTGTGTGCGTTGGCACTCCCCTATGAATCGTTTCACCAGATCCTCGTTGGAACGGGCTGTTTCGGCCTCGGCTTCCAACCGTGTTTTCAAATCGCGCGCGCCCCGCCCGGAAAACATCTTATAACCATAGATATTGCGCAGGGCAGCCAGATGTTCATGGCGGGTCTCTTCTCGGGCAGCATACTTCATCAGGTCATCTGATTTCAGACCAAGTTGCGCAGCCAGAAACCGCAAAACCTCCTGAGGGATCACTTCGCCCGGCGCAAGCAAGCGCCCCGGAAAACGGAGTACGCAGAGCTGTAACGCAAAGCCGAAACGATTGTGCGTCCGGCGTCTTGTTTGAATATATTCAATGTCATCATCAGCCAATGTGTAGTGACGAAGCAACGCAGCTTCGTCGGTGGGTAGGTCAAATAGAGTGGCGCGTTGGCGCTCTGTTAAGATGATGCGATGCGCCATGTTTCTTTTGCTTTCCTTATTGGGTTGAAGTATTTTTGTTTGTGATATGAATTATGAAATGGAAATACACATAAAAATGATACGGCATGGCCCCATATCTCAAACGAACGTTTGTGAAACATGCTGATCGGCTATGCTCGCGTCTCAAAAACAGACGGCAGCCAGTCCTTTGACCTTCAGAAGGATGCTCTGCTCGCTGCGGACGTGCCTGACGACCAAA
>PIVL01000361.1 GCA_003354145.1 Paracoccaceae bacterium | reverse complement strand
TCTCCCAATCTCGCGTTTTCTTCCCCCGATTGGCTGGGAACGGATAGGGGGCCGGACATCTCGCCCTTTTTTGATTGGTACCCGTTGGTGACTTTTTTTCAGGTTGGCTTTGATATCCCAATGGCGACCACAGTCCCACCTGGATACGGGCACACCTTTACGCCGGCCAGCTATATTGATGGCTGGCTGGCCGTCACAGCCCCGGACAACTGGACAGAAGAAGACACTCAGCGCCTTAAAGAATGGTTTGCCGACTTCAACCCTTCACCGATTTGACATTGGAGGATTGACAGCGCCGCCCTGCGCGACCAAATATCCGTTATGACGGAAAACTCCGACGATATACTGACTCGCCTGCCCGCTCGCCTGAAAGAGGCGCGCCGCAAGCAGGGTTTATCGCTGGACGCCGTGGCCAATTTGTCCGGGGTGTCCCGCTCAATGGTCAGCCAGATCGAACGGGGTAATAGCAGCCCAACCATTGCCACGCTATGGAACTTGACGCGCGCTTTGCAAGTCGATTTCGCCGGGTTGCTGGATGCAGAAACCGAAAGTGATCGCATCGAGATTTTGCGTGCACGCGATGTGCCGACCATCGACAATATAGGCCAGGGTTGTCGCATCCGCATCCTGTCGCCTCCTGAAGAGGCTGGCCAGCACGAAGTTTACGAGCTCGATTTTGACGCTGGTGGCTCATTGACCAGTCAGCCCCACAGCCGGGGAACGCGTGAATATCTAATCGCCAGCAGCGGCACCCTGAACGTCACTTCCGGCACCGCGACCCAACAGATAAACCCGGGCGACACCGCACGCTATAACGCAGACGTCGCCCACGCCATTACAGCAACAGATGGCCCGGCAACGGGATTGTTGATCGTCAAAAACGCCTGAATTCATTTCTTCTATTTCGGAATCATATCCGTTATGTTAGAAGCAACAGATAGGAGTTTCCAATGCCCCAATCGTTTCTGTCCCATGTAACCCAGACCCTGAACCAGATCGAAGCCGAAGGTCTGACCAAACGCGAGCGACTGATTACCTCTCCGCAAGGGGGCGAGATCACCGTCGGTGGCCACACCGTTATCAACCTATGCGCCAACAATTATCTGGGTCTGGCCAATCATCCCGGCCTGATCGCCGCTGCCAAAGGCGCGATGGAACCCAAGGGTTTTGGCATGGCTTCGGTCCGGTTCATTTGTGGCACGCAGGACATTCATCGCGAATTGGAACAGCGCCTGGCCGGTTTTCTAAATAAGGATGATGCAATCCTGTTTGCCGCCTGCTTTGACGCCAATGGTGGATTATTTGAACCTCTTTTGGGGCCCGAGGACGCCATCATATCGGATTCGCTGAACCATGCGTCGATCATCGACGGGGTGCGTTTGTGCAAGGCGAAACGCTATCGTTATCAGAACAACGATATGAACGACCTTGAGACGCATCTGAAACAGGCCCGTTTGGATGGAGCGCGTCATATCATGATCGCCACTGATGGTGTGTTCAGCATGGATGGCTATCTGGCCAATCTGCCTGCGATTACAGAATTGGCACGCACATACGACGCAATTGTGATGGTGGATGACTGCCATGCAACGGGATTTATGGGACCAAACGGGGCTGGAACACCGGACCATTTTGGCGTTGAAGTGGACATTCTGACCGGGACGCTGGGAAAGGCGCTTGGCGGGGCAATCGGCGGCTACATCGCCGGTCCTCAGCCAGTAGTTGACCTGTTGCGCCAACGCGCGCGGCCTTATCTGTTTTCAAATTCGCTGCCGCCCTCGATTGTGACGGCTGGCATTGCCGCGATCGAACTGGTTGAAAACGGAGCCGAGCAGCGCGCGCAGTTGTTTGAAAACACACGCTATTGGCGCGCGGGTTTGGAAAAATTGGGTTTTGACCTGCTGCCGGGTGAGCACCCGATTGTTCCGGTAATGCTGGGCGAGGCGCAGTTGGCGCAGGATCTGGCGGCGCAATTGTTTGACGAAGGCGTCTATGTATCCGGTTTCTTTTTCCCAGTGGTTCCACGCGGCAAAGCACGCATTCGCACTCAGATGAATGCCGCCCTGACCCGTTATGATCTGGATCGCGCGCTGACCGCCTTTGAAAACGCAGGCAAAACCGTGGGGGTCTTGAAATGAGCAATGAAATGAAATGTCTGATCAAATCCGAACCCCGCGAAGGGTTGTGGTTGAAAACAGCGCCAGTGCCGGAAATCGGCCCTGACGATGTGCTGATACGAATCAACAAGACCGGCATCTGCGGCACCGACATACACATTTGGGACTGGGATGAATGGGCAGCCAAAACCGTACCAATCCCGTTGATAACCGGCCACGAATTCGCCGGTCAGATCGTCGAATTGGGCCGCAATGTTGAGGGCTTGCAAATTGGTCAGCGATGCACCGGCGAGGGCCACCTGATTGGCAAACAATCACGCCAAAGCCGCGCTGGTAAATTCCATCTGGATCCTGAAACACGCGGCATCGGCGTGAATGAACAAGGTGCGTTCGCGCAATATTTGCGCCTGCCCGCTTTTAATGTCGTGCCACTACCTGACGACATCAGCGACGACATCGGTGCCATTCTTGATCCACTTGGAAACGCTGTTCATACCGCGCTGAGCTTTGATTTGGTGGGCGAGGATGTGCTGATTACTGGTGCCGGTCCCATCGGAATCATGGCAGCAGCCGTCGCGCGCCACGTTGGTGCCCGCCATATTGTGATAACGGATGTAAATCAGGTGCGACTGGATCTGGCTGCCAAAGTTGCGGATGTAGTCACGGTCAATGTCGCCGAACAGGATCTTGACGAGGTCTGCAGCCGGTTGAAAATGCGCGAGGGCTTTGATGTTGGGCTGGAAATGTCTGGCAATCAACGCGCGCTGGATCAAATGATCGAGGCGCTTGTGACGGGCGGGCGCATTGCCTTGTTGGGGATTCCTCCGGGCAAATCCCCGGTGGACTGGTCCCGCATCGTATTCAAATCGATCACCATCAAGGGCGTCTATGGGCGCGAGATATTTGAAACCTGGTACAAGATGATCGCGATGCTTGAAAACGGACTTGATGTCAGCGATGTCATCACCCATCGTTTCGGTGTGGACGAATTTGAGCAGGGCTTTGCGGCGATGAAATCCGGTCGCAGCGGCAAAGTTGTTCTAGACTGGACTTAAACCAATGGCAGCATCCTCAATCATCGACGTCATCGGACGAACACCTTCTGTCTGGCTTGACCGGATGGTCGCCAATCGTGGCCTGTCCGGACGTATTCTGGCGAAGCTGGATTATCTGAACCCCGGGTTCTCCAAAAAGGACCGTGCTGCCAAGGGTATAATCGAGGCCGCCGAGGCATCAGGTCAACTACGCCCCGGCCAGACGATAGTTGAACTGACCAGCGGCAATATGGGCACCGGCCTGGCGATTGTCTGTGGCATTAAAGGGTACCCGTTCGTGGCGGTCATGTCGCGCGGCAATTCTCCCGAACGGGCGCAGATGATGCGCGCCCTGGGCACCGAAGTCGTGCTGGTTGATCAGGCTGAAGAAAGCATTCCCGGACAGGTATCCGGCATTGATCTGGCTTTGGTCGAAAAAGAAACACAGCGGATCACAACCAACCGCGAGGCATTTCGCGCCGATCAGTTTTGCCATCCGGGCAACGCAGACGCGCATTTCAGAACCACGGGCCCGGAATTATGGGAAGACAGCGATGGGTCACTAACCGCTTTTGTCGATTTTGCCGGGTCTGGCGGCACATTCGGCGGGACCATGCGGGCACTTCGGGGCAAAAATCCGAATTTGCGCGGGTACGTGGTCGAGCCGGTTGGAGCGGCAATTTTGTCTGGCCAAAAGGTCGATCAGCCGGGGCATCCGATTCAGGGTGGCGGCTATGCCATGGACGATCTGGCATTGCTTCGCGATGTACCGGTGGACGGCTACATCGCAGTTTCAGGCGATGAAGCACGAGACACCACGCGCGCCTTGGCGCGAGAAGAAGGCATTTTTGCCGGTTTCTCAGCCGGAGCCAACATTGCGGCAGCACTTAGGCTATTGGTCGACGATCTGGAGGGCGAAACGAT
>PIVL01000360.1 GCA_003354145.1 Paracoccaceae bacterium | reverse complement strand
ACGTAATATGTGGAAGCCTACCCAGCAAGAGGCGCTTTGGTTCCATGGCGGCAACCTTCATCAATCCCGCCACTATTCGCAATTCCTGTCATTGCAAATTAAAGCCAGGATGGAGGGCATTGCTACGCATGTTTATGGTCTGCAAGAATCCTATCACAAAGGATAAATGCAATAGGGTCCTGATAGCTCGGGACCCTAAGTTGCTGCAGGTATTTTGAAGAAGCGGAGCAGGTTCAACGCCGATGTGCGGCTTGGCAATGTCTTTGGAAATGGCAGCCGCCGGGTCACGGTTTCCGTATAACGCCATAATCACATTCTGTGTCGCCATACCTGGAACCTGATGGGTTGGCCAACAGGTTCGCGGATGCTATCAAAACTCACTGACCGGACAGGACCACTATGTCACTTCTTCAAATTGCATCGCTTCTAATTGTACTGGCCGGGGTCTTTGGTACCATCAATTATCTGTTCCTACGGCTGCCATCCTCGATCGGCATCCTTGTTGTTGCGCTTTTTGCGTCTTTTGCAATTATTGCCACAGATGCGATTTTTCCGTCGCTGACAGTAGAGGAAGAGGTCCGCGCGCAAGTGCTGAAGTTGGAATTCTCAGAGGCGTTGCTAGAGGGCATGCTGGGCCTTCTGCTTTTTGCTGGTGCGTTACATGTCAAACTTTCGGATCTTCGCAATTTCTGGCTTGTGATTTTTCTGATGGCGACGTTCGGAGTTGGTATTTCCACAGCAATCGTCGGCTTTGGATTCAGCTGGATCACGGGTATGCCGCTGATGATCGCGCTCGTTTTTGGCGCGCTGATTTCACCAACCGACCCAGTGGCTGTGCTGGGTGTGTTGCGCGAGGCGGATCTGCCAAAATCACTGGAAACCAAGATCGCTGGGGAAAGCCTCTTTAACGATGGCGTCGGTTACGTGGTTTTCCTCGTGCTTGTTGGCCTCGCTTTTCCTACTGGTGAGCAACACGGCGCGGGCCTCGCTGACGCCGCGCTACTGTTCGTCAAAGAAGTGCTGGGAGGCGTAGTCTTGGGCCTTGTTCTTGGCTGGCTGACCTTCCGGGTCATGCGTTTGATCGACGACTATTCGCTAGAGGTCCTGATCACCCTTGGTCTTGCCTTTGGAGGCTATGAGCTGGCTGTGTCGCTCCATGTTTCGGCACCCATCATGGCGGTCTGTGCCGGGCTTCTGATCGGCGATATCGGGGCCAAACATGGCATGTCGGAAGAAACCCGCCAGTACGTTGATGCCTTCTGGAAGCTGGTGGACGAAATACTGAACGCTGTGCTGTTTCTGATGATCGGGTTCGAAGTCTTTGCGATAGAGTTGGAAACTGATTTCCTCGTCTCGGGGTTCATGGCGATTGGTCTTGCCCTGCTGGCGCGGCTCGTAGCCATTTCGATCCCGGTTCTGATTTTGAAACCCTTCCGGACATTCAGCAAGGGCGTGATACCGATCATGACTTGGGGCGGCTTGAAGGGCGGTATTTCCGTCGCGTTGGCGCTATCTTTGCCTGAGAGTGAATGGAAACCTCTAATCTTGACCGTCACTTATATCGTGGTGATCTTTTCGACCATCGTGCAGGGTTTGACCGTTACCCGACTGGCCGAGCGGGTCGGTCGCGCACCAGAGCTGCCTCGGAATTGAACAGGTCATGTAAGACATTCTAACCGATCAAAAGAGCGGAACAAAACCGCGACAAGTCCACTCCGATCAAGGATCTGCATGCCAAAGAATCAGAAAACTGTCACCATTTGCAATATTCACCCTTGGGGGATCGCACGGGTCAACGACGTTTTTAGTGATTGAGACAAGACTAGTTAGGCCGCAAAGTCTGCGTATTGCGTCGATCCGTGTAACCTATTGTCAACTAAACAAGAACAGATTGTTTCTGCAATGGAAACAATGGGTCTGCTGTGGAGGGATTTATTGACAAAAGGGCAGGAAAGAGCCGTTCTCTGTTCTCTGTATTCAGTACCAAAGATTGCAGTGTGCAATAAGGCTACCGTTCGATAACAAATCACGGGCCGATGGAATGCAAGCCTGAAGCGGAATCTGCGTACAATGGGGATCAAGTTCGGCTCAGACCCAGGAATTCCAGGAACAACCGGAATGTCGAGAATTCTGCCCGAGCGTTGGGGTAGATGCAGACATAGCTTTTTTTCATCGGAAGAGTGATCTCTGAAGGTGAGATTAACGAACCGGAACTGATTTCGCGTTTGACAAGAATTGAGGGCACAAGCGCGATGCCTGCTTTTTGTTTTGCCGCCGATATTGCAAGCGCCGTGTCACTAACGGCCAAACTTGGGCCGGAAAGTTTCGCATCTGCGGTTCGCGCCTCACGACGCCAGTCCGACCAGTTCGGTTCACTCGCGTAACTTGGCCCCCAATTGTTGTGAATTAACTTAGTATCGGGAACATTCGCCAGCGTTCCTTCAGGGTCTGAATACTGCGCCCAAAACGAAGGTGTGCAGACCGGAATTGCGACATCAGAAAACAAGGTTTTTTGGCGATAATCGGCGTAGAGTGTGGACTCATATGTGAAACGCATATCAACGGCTTCCCGCTCAAAATCAATAGGATCTTCCTGGACACGAATATCCAACGACGCCCCGGATTGGTCTTGAAAGCTCAGCGCCTTTGGAAGCAACCAAAGCTCGGACAAGGCGGGCAGTACACTGATGACCAGTTGCCGATTACGTTTGCTTCCACGAACGACGTCGGCTGCTTTGGAGAGTTCATCAAATGCGCGCGCGAGTTTCGGGTAAACCTCTTCTCCGGCATCGGTCAGGGAAATTCGGTTCCCTTTGCGCACGAAAAGTTTTTTGCCCAGATGATTTTCGAGGCTCTTAACCTGCAAGCTGACTGCGGCGGAACTGACGCCAAGTTCTTCCCCTGCTAATACGAAACTCCCGCATCTTGCGGCGACTTCGAATGCTCGTAACCCGTTCAGTGATGGAAGATTACGCATGCTGCCCCTAGATTTTCTTATGGTACCCAATAATTGAACTAGTTGTGCTCGTCCAGCATATCCGTTCAAAGAGGGGGAAATGGAGGACTCAAAATGAATCACCTGCTTGATCTTGAAAAATATCCGCTGAACCACCCGGAAAGCCCCGAATACGCCGCTCTGGTTGAAAAATGCCGCTCCGATCTTGCCGCTGAAGGCATGTTTAACCTGCCGGGGTTTTTCCGTCCCGGAGTTGCGCAGGCCGCTGCGGACGCGGCAAAACCAGCCATGGACAACGTCTCGTTCAAACACGCCCGCCGTCACAACGTATATTTCAAAGATTCAATGCCAGGTGTTGCTGATGACCACCCGGCGATGATCAAGTTCGAAACTGTGAACCATACGCTCTGTGCTGATCAGTTGAACGGAAATGTGGTGATAGATGTTTACGAGTGGGAACCCTTTGCCGCGTTTCTGGCCGCGACGATGAGCAAAGAAAAGCTGTACACAATGGATGACGAGATGGCACGTGTGAACGTGCAGGCGACGCGTGATGGTGAAGGTTTGAACTGGCATTTTGATCGGTCGGAATTTACGACAACTATCCTGCTGCAATCGCCGGAAATCGGTGGCCAGCTTGAATACCGTAAAGACCTGCGCACTCAAGACGACCAGAATTATGAAGGGGTTGCCGCAGTGCTGGCCGGAGAAGATCCGAATACCAGGCAAATCATGCCCGAACCTGGCGCTCTGAACGTCTTTCGCGGCGTCAACACTCCGCATCGCGTCGTACCCGTACGGGGTTCAAAGGAAAGAGTGATTGCAATCTTTTCCTATTATGAACGGCCCGGAGTTAGCTTTTCAGCTGAGGAACAGGTAGGTTTTTATGGGCGCTCAGTAAGCTGATGAAAAAGGCAGGCCATTTGGTGGACGCTTGCCCCAAAAGACATCGCTGCTGAACACCTGCCTTTGAGCAATCATTGGCTTGCAAGTCGCGTTTCCGCTCCAGGATACAATATGACCCAGACACAGAATGCCTTCAAAGACGACCGCAAACTGACCTACCTGAACAGTGAAGGGGCGGATAAACCACTAATCAGCCCTGTCAAGCAGTCTACGCTGGACAGGGCCCGTGC
>PIVL01000359.1 GCA_003354145.1 Paracoccaceae bacterium | reverse complement strand
TGCGGGCATCAGGTCGCATGTGAACAGTGCGACGCGCGTATGGTTGAGCATCGGTTCCTGAAGCGATTGATGTGTCATCAGTGCGGAGAAACGACTCCGATGCCGACTGTTTGCCCGTCCTGCGAGGCCGAGGATCGGCTGGCACCGGTTGGTCCGGGGGTCGAGCGGTTGGGCGAAGAGGTGGCGTCTTTGTTCCCTGATGCTCGGATATCGGTGCTGAGTTCAGATTTGTTTGGGTCAGCACGGGCTTTAAAGAGCGCGATTGAGGATATCGCGGAGGGTGCGGCGGATATTATTATTGGTACGCAACTGGTCGCCAAGGGGCATAACTTTCCCTTGTTGACACTGGTTGGAGTGATTGATGCGGATCTGGGGCTGCAGGGATCGGATTTGCGGGCGGCGGAACGCACGTTTCAATTGATGCGGCAGGTGGCGGGGCGTGCCGGGCGGGCTGATAAACCCGGCATCGCATTATTGCAGACCTATCAGCCGGAACACCCGGTTATCCGAGCGATTTTGGCTGGGGATGAGGAAGGGTTCTGGAGTGCCGAGGCCGGTGAGCGACGCCTGGCCGGGGTGCCGCCATTTGGACGTATGGCTGGTATTATACTGTCAGGACCGGATGTGGCAAAAGTGTTTGATCTGGGCAATGCTCTGGCCCGCAATGACGGGCCATTGCGGGCAATTGGGGCGCAGGTCTATGGACCTGCACCAGCGCCGATAGCGCGGATACGGGGGCGGCATCGGGTGCGGTTGCTGGTCAAAGCGGCCAAGGGCGTAGCATTGCAGGAAGCGTTGGCAAGCTGGATTGCGCCGTTCCCCCTTAAGGGAGACATGCGGTTGAGCGTTGATATTGACCCGCAGAGTTTTTATTGATGCTTTTCTTGTGAATTAAGCCTTCGGATGCCTCCGGCGGGGATATTTGGGCCAAACTGAAAATATGTTAATGGATTAAGGGTTGCGTGCGTTGATCGATGACGAGATCGGTGAGCATTGCACCGATCCACATGCAGAATAGGGCGAGCCACGCTGTTGCGACAAAGATTGAGCCGCCAGTGACGCCTGCTCCGATGGCACAGCCGCCTGCGAGCATCCCGCCAAAGCCCATGAAGGCGGCTCCGATCATGGCTTTTCGCATTGTGGTCGCGTCGTCAAACGCCTGAATTTTGAGCTCACCAGCGAGGCCGGCTGCGATCAGTGCGCCGAGGAACACGCCAGGGACAAGACCGACGTCGAATTCCAGAATGGCGTTGCGATCAAGAAAGAACATCAGCGTGTGGGCGGAGGGACCGGTAAAGGTGGCGCTTTCAATCTGGGTAGGCTCAAACGACACTTGTGCAAGCGCATAGGTCAGCACCCAGCCCAGAGCTACGGCAAAGCCGACGCCTGAGGCAAAGATCAGACGGGGCGCGCCAATGTGGTTGCGGCGCGATAGGAACAGTGCCAGCAGCGCGATTGCCAGACCCAGAACAAGCCCGGCATATTGCGGCAGGCCGAGTGCTGTGAGCAAATCCAAGTTGCGCCCACCCTTGGTGATCCATTGCGAAGCTAGCCAGTCACGGGGCGGTGACAGCATTCCTGAAAGTGTCATCTGTGCGACGACAGCAAAAATCAGGCCGGACACGACGGACCGCAAGTTGCCGGTTGCGGCCAACACCAGCAATCGCCCCGAACAGCCGCGCGCCAGGACCATGCCGACGCCAAAGAGCAGTCCACCTAGCATTGCGCCAGACCAACTGCCTGGAACCGCCATCATGCGGGCATCAGATGCGTCCATCAGCCCCAAAAGCTGTGCCGATTGCACCCAAACCAGTGCGGTCGAGAACGTCAGCAACCACACCGCCATGCGATCCCCCATCCGACCGCGGGCGAACTCGATTGTGGCCGCGCGCAGACAGAACCGCGATCTTTGTGCCGCAACGCCGAATACCATGCCGGTTATCAAGCCAAACAATGCGGCGGTCGGGGCTTCTCCGATCCGCTCAACGATGGAGATAAGGTCCATACTTTTAATCCATGCCATTCACACAATTGAATTTATGAATTACAAGAACAACCCGCTTTGATCCAGATCATGCGCGCAGGATGTTGTTTTAACTGGTCAAGCCAGATCAACGGGCGTAGTGCGGTTTTATGTTTCAGTATATTTCTACCGCAGACGCGGATAGCTTGCCGTTTTGGCGTCGACCGAAGTCGCTTTTGTTTGTGACCGCTTTGACCATGCCAATTGCGTTTTACACTTGGTATGCGCTTTTGAATAATTTCGTCATAGATGTCGCGGATTTCGATGGCGCTGATATTGGTCTTCTGCATACGGTGCGTGAAATTCCAGGGTTTCTGGCAATTGGGGTCATTGCGATCATCCTGTTCGTGCGAGAACAAGTGCTGGGCATGGTGTCGCTTATGCTTTTGGGGGTCGCAACTGCTTTTACTGCGTGGTTCCCGTCGCTTGGCGGGATTTTAACGCTGACCATGCTAAGTTCTATCGGCTTCCACTATTACGAGACGGTGAACCAATCGCTGCAACTGCAATGGCTGCCAATAGACAAAGCACCGCAGTTTCTGGGCTGGTTGTTGGGGGCCGGATCAGCAACGACGCTGATTGTCTACATTTTTATCGTGCTGATGTGGGAGCCACTTGGCCTGACATATAATATTGTCTTTATGGTAGCCGGCGGCACGACGGCTGGGTTGGCGTTGTTCTGTTTGCTGGCCTATCCGCAATTCGAAGCACCTACCGTGCAGCATAAAAAGATGATCTTGCGGCGGCGCTATTGGCTGTATTACGCCCTGCAATTCATGTCTGGTGCGCGGCGGCAAATTTTTATGGTTTTTGCCGGGTTTATGATGGTCGAGAAATTCGGGTTCAAAGTGGAAGAGCTGACAGGGCTTTATCTGATCAATCTTGTTATCAATATGCTGGTCGCGCCATTCCTTGGCAAAGCTGTTGCGCATTTTGGTGAGCGGCGGACGCTGATTTGGGAATATATCGGTTTGATCGCTGTGTTTGTAGCGTATGCTGGCGTCTATGCGTTTGGCTGGGGGGTTGCGTTGGCAGCGACTTTGTATGTTGTCGACCATATGCTTTTTGGTTTGGCGTTGGCATTGAAAACATATTTCCAGAAGATCGCTGATCCCGCAGATATTGCACCGACAGCTGCCGTAGCCTTTACCATCAACCATATTGCTGCGGTGTTTCTGCCTGTACTGCTTGGCCTGTTATGGGTGGTGTCGCCCGCTGCTGTGTTTTTTCTTGCGGCGATGATGGCTTTGGTGTCGCTGGGGCTGGCGTTGTTGGTCCCGCGGCACCCTGAGCCAGGACACGAGACACGATTGTCGCCTCTCATGCCAACATTGGCCGAGTGAAGTTGCAACATGGCTGAACAGGGGCGCTTTCTGACGGGGTCAACTATGGGTCACGTCGTGCGCATGACTTTGGCTGGGGCGCTGGGAATAACGTTTGTGTTTCTGGTGGATGCGGCCAATCTGTTCTGGGTGTCGCAACTGGGACAGCCGAAACTGGTTGCAGCCATTGGGTTTGCCTTTGCGATCCAGTTCTTTTCGGTGTCTTCAGGCATAGGTTTGATGATCGCCGCCATTGCACTGATCGCGCGCAGCATTGGCCATGGCGATCGCGATCGGGCACGCCGTCTGGCAACCAGCTCGGCGGCGATTGCATGTGTTATCCAGACGATAATGGCAGTGTGTGTCATCTATTTTCGCCACGATATTTTGGCAATGGTAGGGGCAACCGGGGAAACGGCGGCCTTATCAGCGAGATACCTGGCAATGTCACTTCCTTCGCTTGGGATCATGGCAGTGTCGATGATTGCAAACGGGGCATTACGGGCCGAAGGTGATGCCAAACGCTCGATGTTGGTCACACTGATATCCGGTTTGGTGTCGATGGTGCTGGACCCGTTCCTTATTTATCGGTGGGGGCTGGATGGCGCCGCGATGGGGCTGAATGTATCGCGTCTGGTGATGCTGATAGTGGCGCTACGGTTTGCCATTGGTACCCATGATTTGATGGCGCGATTGCGGTTGGCGGATATGGCTTTAACTGTACGGCCTTATTTGGTGATCGCGATA
>PIVL01000789.1 GCA_003354145.1 Paracoccaceae bacterium | reverse complement strand
AAAAACGACTGTATCCTGGATAATGCGGCGGTCAGGCCTTCGACCACACCATCGGCAAAGTAGTCCTGTTCCGGATCGCTGGACATATTGTCAAAGGGCAGCACCGCAATTGAGGGTTTGTCGGGCAACGTCAACCTGTGAGGTGCATCACTGGTCTGCGTATCGGGCCAGCGAAACACCCGGACTTTGCGGGTGATGTTTTTCAGAACCCGTTCGCCCACATCGGCAAAATCTGCCTGCACTTTGCCGGTGACATGTTCATGTGCCGTTGCACTAAGCGCGACACCACCGGGAGTGCATACTTCCTGAATGCGGGCCGCGACATTTACCCCATCGCCGAAAATATCTGTGCCCTCAACAATAACGTCTCCCAGATTGATACCGATGCGCATGGCGACAGTCTTTTCAGGAGATAAGTCTTCGTTAAAGCCCGCCATTTCCTGCTGAATATTGATTGCAGTCGTTACGGCGTCGACAACGCTGGAAAACGTGATGATTGCACCGTCTCCCATTAGTTTGACGATCCGTCCCTGATGTCGGGCCACCTGTGGTGCTACAACTTTCCTTTGCAATCGCTTGAGCGTGTCCAGCGTGCCAACCTCATCCGCACCCATCAGACGTGAAAAGCCGACGACATCCACGGACATGATCGCGGCGAGTTGTCTATGTGTATGGTGGGCGGACATATGATTTGCTCCTGTTCATCGGGCTGCTGCCAAACTGAGAGACGTTGACACCTGTTCCCAAGCGCGACGGATCGCATCTGTTGCGATACTTGCATCTTTCATCGTCGTTTCACCGGAAATAACAGATATCCGCATGACCCATTCGCCGCGCCAGGCTGCACCGCTCACGAAAATTGTACCCTCTTGAACCAACAGGTCAATGACGGCAGTAGCAAATGCCTTGCGTTTGTCAGGTCCGTCTTGGTCTTCTCCGAAACGCAGGATGACCTGGTTAAGAACCACATCGTTCATCACCTGAATGCCGGGCGTCGCATCTGCG
>PIVL01000358.1 GCA_003354145.1 Paracoccaceae bacterium | reverse complement strand
TGCGGGCTGCTTAATATGTCTGATTGTTCCTACGATGCGCGGCTGATGGCGCTTTATGGTCTTGAGGACGCGACCGATCTTTTGCCGCGGCTGGTTCAACCCGACGAGGTGGCCGGACAGGTCACTAAAGACGTGGCGGATCGCACAGGGCTTGTCCAGGGAACACCAGTTGTTGGTGGGCTTTTTGACGTGGTCGCCAGCGCCCTCGGATCAGGGGTGGCAAAGCCGGGCCAGGCGTCCATCATCGCGGGAACGTGGAGCATCAACCAGGTGCTGTCGACCGAACCCGTGGTGGATGAGAGCGTATTCATGGCCTCCTGCTTTGGCGACAATCGCTTTGTGAACATCGAAGCCAGTGCTACCTCGGCTGCCAACCTTGAATGGTATGTGCGCGAATTTGTCGAGCGCGGAGCGCATCACGATGATCCTTTTGGGTATTGCAATGATCTGATTGCGGCCATCGAACCAGCAGCAGATGACCCGTTCTTTCATCCGTTTCTTTATGGGGCAGGGCAGGGCGCCCAAATGCGCGCAGGTGTCTACGGACTTGCAGGTTGGCATACCGAAGGTCATGTTCTGCGCGCCCTTTTCGAAGGCGTCGTATTCGAACACCGCCGTCACATCGAACAACTGACATCCGCTGGGGTCGATTTTGGCGATGCGGTCCTGTCCGGTGGTGGTTCTCGCAGCCCAGTCTGGCCGCAGATGTTTGCCGATTGCCTGGGCAAGACCATGACCGTCGCAATTTGTGAAGAAACCGGCGCGCTGGGCGCTGCAATCGTTGCCGGTGTTGGTGCCGGTGAATTCACCGACCTCGATGTTGGAGTAGCCGCAATGACATCAACAAAATCTCTCTTCACCCCCGATCTTGCGATGAAGTCACACTATGACCGTCGCTATGAAATGTTTGCTCAATTAACCCAAGCGATGTCTTCGTTCTGGGAAAAACAACATAATTACAAGGATTAACAAAATGAAAGCCGTAGGTTTCCTGAAATCACTTCCCATTGACGATGCGGACAGCCTGTTTGACGTCGACTTGCCTGATCCGACACCTCTGGAGAACGATCTTCTGGTCGAGATTGAGGCCGTGTCGGTCAATCCAGCCGATGCAAAACGCCGTATTCGAACCGCCGTGGACGCGCCTCACCCAGAGCCGTTTCTTGTTGGGTATGACGCTGTTGGCATCGTACAGGCCACGGGAAGTGCAGTATCAGGGTTTTCGGTTGGTGATCGGGTTTGGTATGCGGGCGACGCAAACCGCCCCGGATCATATGCCAGCCTGCAATGCGTTGATCACCGGATTGCCAGCATTGCGCCAAATTCCGTCGCACCGGAACAGGCGGCTTCGCTGCCACTGACCTCGCTAACTGCTTGGGAAGTGCTGTTTGACCGGCTTCAGGTGCCGACAGACGAAAACCGTAAATCACTGCTGATTATCGGCGGCGCGGGGGGGGTCGGTTCCGTGACTCTGCAATTGGCGCGCAAGCTGACAGGCCTCACTGCAGTGGCCACTGCATCGCGCCAGGAAAGTGCCGACTGGTGCTACAAGATGGGGGCACATGAAGTTGTTGACCACCATGATCTTGTTGCCGAAAGCCGCAAGAATGGCCGCGAGTACGTGGACTATATTGCGCAATACAACGGTCTGGACATTCATTGGGATGCGATGTGCGAACTGATCGCTCCGCAAGGACGGATCAGCTCGATTGCCGAGACTTCCGAAAAGTTGGACCTCTGTGCATTGCAGGGCAAATCCGTCGGCTTTATGTGGGAGTTGATGTTCACCCGCTCAATGTTTGGCACCGAGGACATGGCACAGCAGGGCAAAATCCTTTCCCGAATGGCATCCCTGGTTGACGATGGCATTGTGCAGACAACCGAAACCAAGGTACTAAATGGATTGTCTGCGCAAACCCTGAAAGAGGCCCATAGGATCATTGAATCCGGCGCGATGATCGGTAAGCTGGTTGTTAAATTCTGATAGGTTTGTTGTAAATATCGGCTTGAGGCCATGGTATCTCGCGCAGGCGCTTTCAAATATCTTCAATTCGAGCAGATGGAACCAGTGCTGAAACGTTCGCCAACAGTTGTTCGAGGTTTTCAACGGGCTCTGCAGCGGCAATATAGCGGTCCCTGCGCAGCAAAAATGCGTGTTCCAGATACGCCGCGTAGGTCGGACCAGACAGAAACCGACTTTGGTCCCGTGCTATCACAAATTCAGCGTCGACTGGCTTCATGTGTTCTGGCGTAAGGCCAACGACCTCGGCACCTGCAATCCGAATCCTTTGGATCAGTGCTTTGTCCAGAACCTGATCAGGAGCTTCGGAATAAACCAATAGCACAGGCTGGTCCGGCAGGATTTCGTCGAGCAAACGATACTGGCGATCCGGCATTTCCACAATCGGCTGTGGTATCATCTGCCCCACAACCGACGTTTTGCGTGTCTTCGTGTCGTGCCAGATCAGGCCATTTTCAAAGCGTGGTTTGGGCTTGTATTTCATCTGCGCGACATAGTCGCGCGCAGGACCATAAAGGCTTAACATCCGGAACGCGGCCCGCGTCAGAAAACCCTGTGCTTTCGAGGTTGGCATCATCACCTTGCCCATACGCAATGCCAATTCGATCAGCGACCATGCATGCGGTTTGCGTTCGGTTTCATAGCTATCCAACAACACTTCGGATGCCTCAGGTCCGGATTTCAGCGCTTCGGCCAGTTTCCATGACAGGTTGTGAACGTCGCGCACCCCACTGTTCATGCCTTGCCCTGCAAATGGTGGCGTCAAGTGGGCAGAATCCCCGGCAAGAAATACGCGCCCGGCACGCCACTTTTCGGCAATTCGTGCATGGAAGGTATAAACCTGGGCGCGGCGGATGGGCTCGTTCTTGTCTGGTCCAGCGGCGGCTAGGCGTTTGCGAACATTCTCTTCCTCAACTGCTTTTTCCTGATTTTCGTCCTGACGCAGCATGAATTCATAGCGGCGAATGCCCTCTGGCCCCGGCAATGTGATGCCTGGGCGATCTGGATCGCAGAACACTTCGGTGTGAAAACCGCGATTTCTGGTGGTGGACAGGTCAACGATCAGCCAGGGCTCTTTGAACGTGGACCCTTCGAGTTTGATACCCAGCGCCTTTCTTAGGGACGAGCGCGCGCCGTCGCAGGCAACCAGGTACTTGCTGCGAATTTCGTATTCTTCACCATCTTTGGGTTTGACCCGAACACAAACGCCCTTGTCGTCTTGCGAGAAAGACAGCATTTCGGTCCCGTATCGCGCCGAAATCCGGTTGAACCGCGAAACCTTTTTCCTTAGCAGCGCCTCATACTGAGGTTGGTCAAAAGCGTTTCGCTTGTCGAAACCGTATTCCTTGACGAAGGGTTTCACGGTTGCGAATACCCGCCCCGATGGCCCCCGATATTGAGAGCCGTAGCCTTTTGTCGTGATGCCGGCCACTTCATCCGCAATGCCGGCGGCCTGCAGGGCGCGCATGCTTTCGTCATCGATTGAAACCGCCCTGGGCGCGGAAACGCTGGTTGCGTTTCGTTCGATCAGAACCGCATCAATACCACCAATCGTACCAAGCAAGTTGGCCATCAGAAGGCCAGCAGGTCCTGCTCCGATAATGGTGATATCGGTATTTTGCGTTTCCACGATGGCACCCCCTTTGGCGCTGGATCAAGATTCCGCTGTGATGTGATTTTGCAGCTTGCCAACGACGCCGATTTCAACCTCGACAAAGTCGCCTGGGAACATGAAAACCTGGGGGTCGCGTTTGTTCCCGACGCCGCCGGGTGTGCCGGTTACGATCACGTCACCTGCTGAAAGCGGGGTAAAGTGTGAACAATAGCTGATCAGGGTTTCTATCGGAAACAGCAGATCCGCCAGCGTTGCATCCTGCATTATTTTACCGTTCAGACGGGTCTGGATCGGAAGTTCGCGGTAGTCTCCAACCTCGTCCGGTGTGACCAGGTAAGGACCGAATGCACCCGTTCCGGGAAAGGTCTTACCCGGAAGAAACTGGGACGTATGCGCCTGCCAATCGCGGATCGACCCCTCATTATAGCAAGAATACCCTGCGATATGTTCCATGGCGTCTTCTTCGGTGATCTTGT
>PIVL01000788.1 GCA_003354145.1 Paracoccaceae bacterium | reverse complement strand
TCAGTCCGTCACTCTGCAACGCAAGTCAGACCAGATCGACAGCACGGTTTGGCAAACAACTGCTGATCGAATGCGTGCCGAATTTCAGAAGGAAATAGACAATCTTGAAGCGCAAAAGACTATGCTGACAGAGCGCAAACAAGTCCTTGAAATAAGTCCCGAAGATCAACGTGAACTGAAAACATTTGTTCGACAACTGGAACAATTTCAAAGTCAGTTGGAGGAAACGCTGCGCCACTTGGTAAAGGCCGAGGTCGGTTTTCGTCTTGAATCTCAACACCAATTTGAACGATTAACCGTGCTTGAACCTGCCTCTACACCCAGCTATCCAATGACTGCATCGCGTATACAATTGGTGATGGCTGGCGTTGTGTTTAGCATCGTTTCCGCCTTTGTTCTGGCGCTATTATTTGAATTTTGTGATCGAGTGTTACGCACTGCAAACCATATGCAGCGAGAGCTTGGATATGCACCCATTGTCTCGATCCCATTCCTTGATGACTCCAAAAACCGGCCCTGACCCAGAAGGCCCTGACCCAGAAATCGGTAAGAGCAAACTAGATGGTTTGCTGCAAACGTAACCTGCAGTCTGCGAAAATTTTCCCCTTCGCGTAGTCAGGCATTGGGAGTGGTGTTTCGTTTTGCCCTTTGGATGCTGGTTACTAGTTGAGGCATCAGGGCACATTTACGGCGCGAGCACAGGGTTAACGCCACATCGACCCGCAATCTTCGCTTTTTAATTTGACACGAGAATTAAATAGGTAAAGACTTTGCCCAACACTTGGGAGACAATATGTATATTGGACTGGACCTTGGTACATCAGGGGTGCGCGCGCTTTTGTTATGCGAGAATGGCGACGTTGTCGCCAGCGCGGAATCTGCGACTTTGGTGTCGCATCCGCATCCGGGGTGGAGCGAACAAGACCCTGCCGACTGGATCACAGCCTGTCGTGCCGCACTTGGCGAGCTAGGCAAATCCAACCCCGCCGACATGGCACAACTGCGC
>PIVL01000787.1 GCA_003354145.1 Paracoccaceae bacterium | reverse complement strand
GACGCTGACCTGCTGAAAACCCTTACTGGCTATCGCCCGGAAACCGATTTCCGCGACGGCATTGCCCGTTTCGTGGAATGGTTCCGGGACTATTATGGAAAGTGATTTGATGACTGAAACAAATGGAACCATTGCCGTGATCGGCCTCGGCTATGTCGGTCTGCCACTCGCTGTAGAGTTTGGCAAACAACGCCCTGTGATCGGCTTTGACATTCAGACCGATCGCATTGCTGAGCTGCGCGAGGGCCATGACCGCACCCGTGAAACCACACCTGACGAGCTATCCGAGGCCCGGCATCTAGCCTTTTCCTCGGATCAAGAGGATCTAAAGGCCGCGACGATCTTTATCATTACCGTCCCCACCCCGATTGACGCCCATAAACGACCCGATTTGACGCCACTGATCAAAGCATCAGAGACAGTCGGCAAGGTGCTGAAAAAGGGTGACATCGTGATATACGAAAGCACGGTTTACCCCGGCGCAACCGAAGAAGACTGTGTGCCGGTGCTGGAACGTGTCTCGGGCCTGACATTCAATCAGGACTTTTTCTGCGGCTACTCTCCGGAACGGATCAATCCGGGCGACAAGCAGCACAGGTTGACCACGATTACCAAAGTGACGGCTGGCTCTACCCCTGAAACCGCCAACATTGTTGATGCGCTTTATGGCTCCATCATCACGGCGGGCACCTACAAGGCTGAAAACATCCGCGTCGCTGAGGCCGCCAAAGTCATCGAGAACACCCAGCGAGACCTGAACATTGCGCTGGTGAATGAGCTGGCGATCATCTTCAACAAGATGGGCATCGATACTGAGGCCGTGTTGAAGGCAGCCGGAACCAAATGGAATTTCCTGCCCTTCCGCCCAGGTCTGGTGGGTGGCCACTGTATCGGAGTGGACCCCTATTACCTTACCCACAAGGCCGAAGCTATTGGCTACCATCCGCAGGTCATACTTGCAGGTCGGCGGATCAACGATGGCATGGGTGCCTATGTGGTCGGGCAA
>PIVL01000786.1 GCA_003354145.1 Paracoccaceae bacterium | reverse complement strand
GTCCGCATGTCGATGTTGTGCTGATCCGCTGTCTCTCGCACGGCCTGGTAGGCGCGGCTCATCTTCTTGTCGAGTTCGCGATTCACCTGTTCCTCGTCCCAGCGGAACTGTTGGATGTTCTGCGCCCATTCAAAGTAGCTGACCGTGACGCCACCTGCATTGGCGAGGATGTCGGGAACTATCAGGATACCGCGCTCTACCAGAATCTTGTCGGCCTCAGGCGTGGTCGGAGCGTTGGCACCTTCCACGATGATGCTCGCCCTGACGTCGTTTGCGTTGCCTTCGTTGATCGCGTTCTCGAGCGCCGCTGGCACCAACACGTCGGCGTCCCAAGTGATGATCTCGGACGCATCGAACGCATTGCCTCCCGGAAAGCCCTTAACACCCCCGTGCTCGGCTACCCATTCGACCAAGGCGGGAACGTCGAGCCCGCTGTCCTTACTCACCCCGCCAGTATGATCGGCGACGGCAATGATTTTTGCACCTTGCTCAGCGATCAGTAGTGCAGCATTGCTGCCGACGTTGCCAAAGCCTTGTACTGCAACGGTGATGTCTTCAAAGTTTCGCCCTTGTTCGCGTAAGGCTTCGCCCAGCACATCCATGACGCCGCGGCCAGTTGCCGCTGCGCGCCCTTCCGACCCGAAAAGATCGAGCGGTTTGCCAGTAACGATCCCCGGTGAAAAGCCCGCGTATTTGGAATACTCGTGCATGATCCAACCCATGATCTTGGCATTGGTGTTGACGTCGGGCGCGGGAATGTCCGTGGTTGGGCCAAGCACTTCCTTCATCTGCTCGACAAACCGGGCTGTAATTTCGTGCAGTTCCCGATCGGACAGAGTGTGAGGATCGCAATCGATGCCGCCCTTGGCACCACCGAATGGCACATCGACCACAGCCGTTTTCCAGGTCATCAGGTTGGCGAGCGCCCCGGCGTGGTCTTCATCCATATCCGGGTGGAATCGCAGGCCACCTTTCATCGGGCCACGGGCCATGTTGTGCTGCACGCGG
>PIVL01000785.1 GCA_003354145.1 Paracoccaceae bacterium | reverse complement strand
CGCTGGCCATCCGCTGGAACGCCTTTTCAGCCGAGTGCAGATTGCCGCTCTCGTAATCAATAATCGCTGTCAGCATTGTGTCAGAGCGCGCCTTTGGTTGACGGAACATCATCAGCTTTGCGAGGATCGCTTTCAACCGCTTCGCGCAGCGCCCGCGCCACCGATTTGAACGTCGCTTCGGCGATGTGGTGGCTGTTGATACCGTGCAGGTAGTCTACGTGTAGCGTTATACCGCCGTGTGTTGACACGGCCTGAAAGAACTCGCGCACCAGTTCGGTGTCAAAAGTACCGATCTTGGCGGTTGGCAAATCAACGTTCCATATCAGAAACGGGCGCGCAGACAGGTCCAGAGCACAGCGCACCTGTGCATCGTCCATCGCCAAAAGACACGACCCATACCGCCGAATCCCGCGTTTGTCGCCCAGCGCCTGAGCGATCGCCTGTCCCAGCGCAATTCCGGTATCTTCAACCGTGTGGTGATCGTCGATATGCAGATCACCCTTGGCCTGAACTTTCATGTCGATCAGCGAATGGCGCGACAGCTGGTCCAGCATATGATCAAAGAACCCGACGCCGGTCTGATTGTCATAAACGCCGCTGCCGTCCAGATTGATCTGAACGGAAATGACGGTTTCGGCAGTTTTTCGGGTAATCGTGCTGGTACGCATGGGTTTCGTCCTGTGAGGCTTTAGCGCGTCTTATAGGACACGGCAGCGTCGGTTCCAAGCCACACGATTCATGTAATCCTCTGCTGTGGCGGACGGGACCCGCCAAGTCCCTTTGAAGTTAGGGTAAATTGCGCCAAAGCGATGCACGCACAAAGGCACAAACGGCTGGTTCTGGTGGCAGTAAGCAACGCCATGACCCAAAGCGCAGGGCCTACAAGGGATTGCGCCTAACCGCGCCGCGTGTCAGCCTAGCCCAAACAAATCCGAGGCCCGCCATGACCACTTGCGTCTTTATCCAGATCCGTTGCAAACCCGGCACCACCTACAAAGTTGCCGAGGA
>PIVL01000784.1 GCA_003354145.1 Paracoccaceae bacterium | reverse complement strand
GCAACTGAACCGCGCATTCACGTCAGCCAAGAACATGACAGGCATATCCAAGCCCGCGACGCTGCATACCTTGCGCCACAGCTTTGCCACCCACCTGCTGGAAGCAAACACCGATATCAGGGTCATTCAAGTTCTGCTGGGCCATGCCAAATTAACGACCACGGCGCAATATACCCATGTGGCCACCAAAACGATCAAAGACACGGTCAGTCCCTATGAGATGATCGCTGGTCTGCAGGATCAGACGCTGAGGCGGGGACTGGAATAGCGTTCGGGCTCGGGTGCCCCGGCCAAAGCTGGAGATTGCTGATATATTCCGAGACCATGGCCCTGCGTGGCGGCGGTCCAATTCGGGACATGTCAGTCTAAGCCAGCTCAAAGCCATGTCAGCGATAGAAGCCTGCCGAACCGAGGCACTCGGCGGGCATGTGGCGGCCTGCACCAAATGCGGCCACCCGTTGCGCGGCAACACATGCTTTGCATGTGTGAGAGCGGGCATATCGCCTACAATTCCTGCAAGAACCGGCACTGCCCAAAGTGTCCTCCTCTCGACGATGCAAGCATCGTCTGCCGGGCAGCGGGGACCAGCAGCACGCGACTGGATGGCGGCGCGGGCTAAGGATCTGTTGCCCGTGGAATACTTCCACGTCGTCTTCACGCTACCCGCGGAGATCGCCCGCATTGCGTATTGGAATAAGAAGGCGGTCTATGGCCTGCTTTTTAAAGCTTCTGCCCAGACCGTGATGACTATCGCCGCTGATCCCAAACGCCTTGGCACACGGATCGGCATGACCAGCGTGTTGCATACCTGGGGGTCGGCGCTGACCCATCATCTGTTACCCGGCAGTGGTTTGCAAAGCAAACCATGAGTATCCGTATTGGTCAAGCACGCATTTCAGTCCATTTCCGACCGTCGCGCAACAACGCGTTTGCCATGACTACGAGTTTTCGCATGACCGCTGTAATCGCAAGTTTCTTGCATTTACCGTTAGCAATCAGCTCGTGATA
>PIVL01000783.1 GCA_003354145.1 Paracoccaceae bacterium | reverse complement strand
CGCGGCAAGCACCCCGCCGGTTTGTCTGGAACGCATCTTGACCGGCTTGGATTGTGTGGCAAACCGGTGTGGCAGATCGGATATCAGGATGTTATCGCCATAGGCCGTCTGTTCCTGACGCAGCGTCTGTCAACAGAACGGATTGTTGCGGTTGCCGGTCCAATGGCGCGCAATCCCCGGCTGTTGCGAACGCGGCGCGGCGCAAACCTGAGCGACTTGTCGCACGGTGAGGCCGTGGACGGCGAAATAGCAGTTTTTTCCGGGTCTGTCTTGTCGGGTAGACCGGCGACTTTTCTGGGGCACCTTCATGTTCAGGTTTGCCTGATGCAGTCTGCAAAGCGAAAGACCGAGCAACCGTATTCCGAGCGCGAATTCAGGAAGCTTCCGATGCCAATGCTACCCATGGAAACGTTCGAAACGGTCCTGCCGCAGAACATCCTGCCGGTCCCCCTGATGAGGGCCCTAAGTGTCGGTGATTGGGAAACGGCATGCCGATTGGGCGCGACGGACTTGCTGGAAGAAGACGTGGCACTTTTGTCCATGTTATGTACCAGCGGTGCCGATTATGCTGCCCTGCTCAGGCGCGCGCTTGATGATTTTGCGGGGCTTTCGTAATGCGCCTGCAGCTGCCAGTTAATTTCGTACACGGCTTTTTTGCTCCGTACCTTCGGAGCTTCTGGTCTTTTGACCGGATCACCTGGGCAACGCTTGCTTGCCTTGCGCCACCGCTGGCTGTCACCTTGTGGGCAACCGGCATCAATCTGTTGCCCATTCTCGTCCTCTCGTTGATAACGCTGGCCACCTGGCAGGCTGTATTCGCCATTCGGCGAAAGCGGCCCCGGCGCAGGGAGGCGCTTGTTTATGCTGTGGTTTTTGTGGTGATCGTTGGCGTTGACGTGCCGCTTTGGCCCGCTGTTCTGGCGCTTTCCTTTGGGATCACGGTTGGCGAATTGGTGTTTGGCGGCCGAGGGTTCAGCTTTTTGAACCCGGTCGTCGTCGCCCTGGCTTT
>PIVL01000782.1 GCA_003354145.1 Paracoccaceae bacterium | reverse complement strand
TGATTGAGAAGCCCCAATCGTCAGACAGGTTCGTCAGATATCAAAATGCGCAGCGGTCAGGGCAAAACGCTACCCCCGCAACAAGCGCCATTGCCACGGTAGTGGCTTCGTCCAAGTCCCGCATTGTTGCCGTTGGTGCTCGACGAAGCGAAGGGCCGCTATCCGACCACCGAGCACTTTCTGCCGGATCGTGTTATGGAGCGGAGTAGCTAGTCGTTGTTTCGAACCCAAAACTAACGGCTGCGCGTGTAGCGACCTGGGCTTAGCCAAGCACCTCAGTGACCGCCTCTTTGGCAACGGAAACAACCTGATCGACTTCGGCAGGGGTAATGCACAAAGGCGGTGCAAAGCCAACGATATCCCCTTGTGGCATTGCGCGGGCAATGACATCACGTTGTGCCATCGCAGCCGAGATTGCATAGCCGACCTTTTTGTCCGGGTTAAAGAACGCCAGCGGAGATTTCGTCTCTGCGAATTCGACCGCGCACATAAGGCCTTCGCCTCGCACTTGGGCGACATTGGGATGGCTCGCCAGCGCAGACGTCAATTGATCCAGGAAATAGCGGCCAGTAGTGGTGGAATTTGCCACCAGACCCATTTCGTCAATCAGTGTCAGGTTGGCGACCCCTGCCGCGGCTCCGATGGGGTGGGCTGAATAGGTCCAGCCATGACCAATAGGGCCGTTTTCATCAGTGCCCTGCTCAAGCACCTTCCACATTTTGTCTGAAACAATCGACCCAGAAAGCGGCGCATAGGCCGAAGTCAGGCCCTTGGCGATTGTGATGATGTCAGCCTCGATTCCGTAATGCTTTGAACCGAACATAGAACCAAGTCGGCCAAAGCCTGTTACAACTTCGTCGGCAATCAGCAGGATGTCGTATTTCTTCAGCACAGCCTGAATAGCTGGCCAGTAACCAGCAGGCGGAGGCACGATACCCCCGGTGCCCAACACCGGCTCGCCGATAAAGGCGGCAACCGTGTCTGGTCCTTCGGCCAAGATCAACTCTTC
>PIVL01000781.1 GCA_003354145.1 Paracoccaceae bacterium | reverse complement strand
AGCAAGATCGTTTGCCGACTGTGCCCGCACGCGTTCCTCAGCAACAGCCGCATGGAGAACACCAAGCGCCGCCACGGCCCCCGGGGCAAGCGCAGCCGTGACCGGAAGCGCCAGGCAGCGGAGGCCGCAGCGGCCGTCGCAGCGGCCGCTGCAGCAGCAACGGCCACGGCGGCCGCCTAGTCCGCCAACGCAGTGGGCAGCGTGGGGTGCGCCGCCGGCCGGCGGGCAGAACGCTCCGTCGGCATCGTCGTGCGCACCTCCGGCCGAGGCTCTGCCGCCGACGGGCCTTCGCAGCGCGCGCCGGGGGTGTGGCGCGTCGGCTCATCGCACGCGCTTTTGCCGCCACAGACATTGCCGCAGTCGCGGACCAGCCCGGCATTCGTGTGTGCCCCGCCATCTTCCGCAGCCGCCAGACACGCGACCGACGCAGTGGTTGCCGAGGACACGTTTGCATGCTGAGTGCGACTCGGTTCTGCGTGCTCCTCGCCCGCGCCACTCGCCGGACGACGGGCGGCGCACAGCCCGTGCCGCGCAAAACAGTGCATGCTGGGAGGGACACGTGCCGACGTGTGCGTACGCGTGAGCGCGCAGGTGCGCGTGTGTGGCGCCTGCTGCCTCCGCCGGCCGTCCGCATATCGGCATGTTTGTGGGCGTTCTTGCGGCAGCGGGCGCGCGTGCGCGCGGACGGGGCCGCTGCACGATCGGGGGCACGCGCTCCTCCGCGTCGTGCTCTTTCCGTGGCGCGGTGCGCGCGCAGCGGCGCGGTCGGAGCGGGGCGCGGCAGCGCTCGACGGGCCGGCACGACGCTGCGCCCAAGCAGATCGCTCGTCTCGGACGACGGTCGGGAGGAGCAGGTACAGCCGCGGCGGCGCCGCCGCGCCGGGCACAACCGCACCTCCCGCGCTCCCCCGCTCGATGTCGCTCGAGTTCGAGGTGTCGCTGCGATCAACGGGCCGGCCCGCCGCGGACCGTGGCGGACGAGAGCAGCCGAGCCGCGGCCGCCGCGGCCGCG
>PIVL01000780.1 GCA_003354145.1 Paracoccaceae bacterium | reverse complement strand
CGAAGTGGATCGGCTTACTTGTTGTTCTCTTGCTGCAAGCTGTCCACCAGATCAGAAACAATCTGAAATTTTGCCGCCGAAAGCTGATTGATTTTATCGAGCAGCGCTGTGTCCTTGGCGTTTTTTGGGTCAACAATCAATTCTTGAGGCGTAACGCCAAAAACTTGTGCCAGGGTTTCCATCCGTCGCGCGTTCACAGTCTTTTTGCCATTCTCAATGTCAGTATAATAGCTTTGAGACATGCTGGCTTTGTCCGCGACAAATACCTGCGTCCAACCTCGATTCACTCGTAGCTCTTTAAGTCTTAGTTTCATACTTCGGTTATAGCAATCGCCACAATCAGGCGGCAGTCTATAATGGCGATATTTACTATTGTCTAAAATATCGCCGTGTGCGATAGGTTTGGTTATGTCCATTTTTCGTAACTACCTCCTAAGCAATAAACTGACCCTCTACGGGTTCGCCAAAGAACTGGGTCTATCTGGCTCGTACCTGTCCGAAATTGCGGCAGGTAAAAAAACCCCCAGCCTGCGCGTTGCGTTCCTAATCCAAGACAAAACGGAAAATGTCATACCGGCTCGCTTCTGGTTAAACCCGACTTCCGCAGAGAAGGCGGGGGATCAAATATAATCGCTGGTAGCGATCTGTCAACCTTTGTAGTGACGGGAGTCCTGAACCATGACTGATCCACAAGCGGGCGATAATAGTGTTATCGGCGTTGATTTCTCCGAACTGAACAAGATCCTTGAGGAACTTGTCGACAAGAAATTATCCGCGTCCGAGCTGTCCGGGGTGCTCCGATCCCGGATCAAAGAAATCCTCACCGACACCGGATGGCACAAGGGCGCTTTGGCCCAGATCCGTTCCATTGACGCGATGAGCGAGACCGGACGAGTCGACTTTTTGCGCACCTTTGAGCCGATGTTTGAAGTGATGATGCAGAACGCTTGGCGCAGCGAAATGGACGACCTGCTGGCTCAGTTGGAAGATGAAGGGGCCGACTGATGAATGCCC
>PIVL01000063.1 GCA_003354145.1 Paracoccaceae bacterium | reverse complement strand
CGCGCGAATCACTTGGTTGAACACGCGCGCGAAATGCGTCCGCAAAGGCAATTGTTGCGTTTCAAACACTTAGATTTTGTGCTCTCGCTATATCTGGGGAGTAATAATCAGCGAATTCACTAACAATCGTCCGCATGCTAGAGTTGTGTTAATACTTTGTTAACCACTGAAGGGTGAGTCTTGATATGCAAAATGACTGGATATTGGACGTACTGGCAGACTTGAAATCCTTTGCAGATTCAAACGGCCTTGGGGCACTTTCCCGGCAGCTGGATGAAACTGCGACGATTGCAGCTGGTGAAATTTCGTCCTGTGCGACAAAGGTACAGACAAAAGCTTATGGGGATACAGACGACGATAAATCAAGCTCTGGAGGATTTGGACGCCACCAGCACGCTTGACGGGCTACAAGACGTTATCACGAGATTAAGAGACGCTTTTGGGATAGACCATATGGTCTATCACTGGGTGGACAGTTCTGGGGATCAATACGGCTGCGGAACCTATTCGGATGCATGGCGTGACCACTATATTACGCAGAATTATCTGCGTGTAGATCCGGTGATAACGGGATGTTTTCAGCGCTTCCACCCGGTTGATTGGAAACGGCTGGATTGGTCGTCAAAAGCTGCCCGTGCATTTCAGTCCGTAGCAATAGAGTTCGGAGTGGGAAATCAGGGCTATTCGATCCCAATCCGTGGCCCCAAGGGCCAGTTTGCGCTCTTTACGGTCAGTCATTCCTGCGAAGACATCGCATGGGCCGAGTTTACCGAAAAGCGCAGTCGCGATTTGATCCTGATCGCACATTTCTTCAATCGTAAAGCGTTAGAATTTGAACCGGACCGGATACCCGATCAATCGCGTGCTCTTTCTCCGCGCGAAGTGGATGCGATGACGCTTTTGGCGATGGGCCACAGTCGCGCACAGGCCGCAGAAACACTGTCGATTTCCGAACATACCGTGCGGGTCTATATCGAAAGTGCAAGGTTCAAACTCGGAGCGTTGAACACAACTCACGCCGTCGCCCGCGCGATGAGCCGTGGCCTGATCGTGATTTAGGACTAATTAACCACGATTCTTACAGCGAACGGGATACTGACGGCCCGTTAACCATTGCTGACGTATTCCTGTTGTCACAACGACGACAAGGGGACACTGTCATGTTGCGATACATTTACGCCGACCAACTACATCATTATCCCAAACTGGCCCGGACGATGTTCCGGGACCGCGCGGATCAGTTCAGCGACAGGCTCGGCTGGGAGGTTAGCGTTGATGACACCGGCGCCGAGCGAGATCAATACGACGATTTGTGCCCGCTTTATGTAATTTGGGAACAACCAGACGGCAGCCACGGCGGATCAATGCGGCTTTTACCGACAACCGGACGTGTCATGGTAAACGAGGTGTTTGGCCATCTGACTGGCGGCGCACCCATAACCAGCCCGTTAATCTGGGAATGCACCCGATTCTGTCTTGCGCGCGGGGCGGGAGGGAACGTTGCCGCAGCGCTGATGCTGGCAGGCGGCGAAGTGATGACCGGCTTTGGAGTGCGCCACTTTGTGGGTGTGTTTGACGCGCGTATGGTGCGGATTTACCGTGTAATCGGGTCATCTCCCGAAATTCTCGGCTCTGAGGGAGAGGGGCGCGACAAGATCAGCGTTGGGTTATGGGAATTCACCACGCAGGCTCGATCGCGGATTGGTTTGCGGGCCGGGCTGTCGCCAGAGCTGTCGCGCTTGTGGTTCAACCGTGCATTTGGTGGCGAAATGGCAGGGCGATTGGCACTTTCCGCCTGAACTGAACCAACGGCTCTGGCGCCGCTGATCCAGCAGCGCTAGAGTTTCGGAATGAACACATCTCCCGTTACGTTTTCCGAAGACCAAGCCACCGCATTTGACAGCGTCGCCGAGATGCTGCGCGGGGCTGGCGTTGACATGGAAGATGCGCTTTTGACCCCGATGCGCGACAAAGGTGCCGGAGTGATGGCGGTAATCGGCAAGGCCGGATCTGGCAAAACCATGCTGTTGGCAGAGTTGTACAAGGCGCTGGAACAGGCTGGGGTCGAGGTCGTATCCGGTGACTATGAAAGCCGCAAACGTAAAGACAAACGCACCTTGGCCATTTTGGCCCCGACCAACAAAGCGGCCAGTGTATTGCGTCTGCGGGGTGTTCCGGCGACAACGATCCACCGTATCTTATATACGCCGATCTATGATCCAGAGTACCAGCGCATTGCCGACTGGCTGGCCGGGGGGGGCGAACGGCCAACAATTGAGGGCCTGACCGATCAGGCGCTAGACCGCGCGATAGCGTTCTACAGCAAGAACAAATCCATTCCCGGCGCCTTGGCTTCAGCGGGGTTGCGAGGGTCCGATTTCATCACCGGTTGGGCAAGGCGCGAAGACCCGTTGGACATCGGATTTGTAGACGAAGCGTCAATGCTTGACGAAAAGCAGTTCAACGATCTTCAGGAAATTTTTCCAAATCTTCTCCTGTTCGGAGACCCGGCGCAATTGGCTCCTGTGAACCAGTCGGGCTCGATGGTGTTTGACACATTGGCCGCACCACGCAAGCTCGAACTAAGCCGAATCCATCGACAAGACTCGGATAACCCTATCCTTGACCTGGCACATGCGCTGGGCGATCCACAACTTGAGTTCCAGGATTTCGAGCGCATGATAGAGGACGCGGCCAAGCGCGATGAACGCGTGGTCTGGGGCCAGCGGGTCGAGGTTGACCTGATGGCACGTAGCCCGGTTCTGGTCTGGCGCAACGTTACGCGGATCAAATTGATTAATGCATTCCGCTCGGTCCATGAGGCCCCTACGGACAGCTTGTTGCCGGGTGAACCGTTGATTTGCGATGGTATTGAACTCCCCTTGAAGCATCGCAAGAAACGACTTGATCTTGAGGCGCGTGGCCTGATCAAAGGAGCGCAGGTCATCTATCTTGAACCAGGTCGCAAAGCCGGGTTTTCCCGACTTCATGTTATGGGCGCAGAAGACCCGCAGGTTAGCGCCGCCTCTATCGTCAAAATCGAAATGCCGGATGAGGAAGAACCGTTTATTCCCTTTGCTGCGCGTATGGGGGCAACGTTCCTTCACGGTGCGGCGGTGACGATCCACAAGGCGCAAGGCTCGCAATGGGATACGGTACAGGTATTTGCACCTGATTTGTTTGTCGCGGCACGTGTCGGTCGTATCGAAGCGGGCCAGCCCTTGTGGAAACGGTTGGCCTATGTGGCGATCACACGCGCACAAAACCGATTGATCTGGGTTGTTCGCAACCGGCTTTCAAAACCTACTTACAAGTTACGCATAGACGATTTGCGAAGCGCCGCTGTTGCACCACTGACGTTGGAAAAGGAAGACTAATGAAAACGATCATGATTACCGGAGCAAGCTCGGGCATTGGTCGATGCACGGCGGAACTATTCTTGAAAAGTGGCTGGCAAGTTGGACTGCTTGCACGCCGAGCGGGCCCGCTTCAGGAATTAGCTCAACAGCATGATGCGGCTATTCCGCTGGTAGCGGATGTAACAGATCCAACGGCAGTTGAGGATGCATTTGTAGATTTCGTCGCCAAAACTGGACGGCTGGATGTGTTGTTCAACAATGCTGGAGTTTCCACACCGCCCGGAACTATTGATGAGATTGAGCTGGAGCACTGGAATACATCAGTAGCAGTAAACCTGACCGGAATGTTTTTGGCTGCGCGTTTTGCATTTGCTGCAATGCGGGCGCAAAATCCTCAGGGTGGACGGATCATCAACAACGGGTCGATTTCTGCCCATGTTCCACGCCCAGGCTCTATTGCCTATACCGCCACGAAACATGCGGTGACGGGTATGACGCGGAGCCTGTCGTTGGACGGGCGCCCTTTTGATATAGCCTGCGGGCAGATCGACATCGGCAATGCCTTGACGCCAATGGTTGAGAAGATGAATCAAAAGATACTGTCCGATGATCCCAACGCCGAAGTACAGCAGTCCATGGACGTGGACGAGGTCGCAAATTCGGTGTTGTATATGGCAGGTATGCCATTATCCGCCAATGTGCAGTTCATGACCGTAATGGCGACGAAAATGCCCTATATCGGGCGTGGTTAGGTCATCGGCTTAGGTGGATACATTTATGACGAAAAGTAAGTTGCGTGGGGTGGCTGAAACCCTCGCTCGCTTATGTATTGCGCAATAGCCTGAAAACGGCTGACGCGCCCCAGCCAGCAGCAATGGCAATCGCCAGCGACATCAATCCGTACCACATTGGTTTTTCACGCGATAAGGAAAACAGCCAGCGTTCCAGACCAACTTTGCGTACGTCGATCGAAGTCTCGTAGTCGGCCACGATTTCGCCAGATCGTGTCAGAAAAATACGGGTGACATAGTCGCCCTCAGTGAGGTTGGCTGGCATTTTGATCGACGTGCGAAACAGCGTTTGCTGATCCAGTGCCACCTGTCCTTCTAATGTTTGATAAAGCTCAGCTTCGCTGCGAATTCTGATTATTGCGTCTGTGAAACTTCCGGCATCCTGGATCGAACTCGGGGCGCCGACGGACCGGATCGCGCGATCTATGGTGATCTTTTCGCGCAAGTCTTCGACATTGCTCAGCACTTCGTCAAGCGGGCCAGACGTGGCCACAGCGTAGAATTCCGGTGCCGAGTCGACTTCGACGAAATCAACGTTGACCCAAATGCCATACCGATACGCCTTGCGGCGCACCAAAACAGGTTCCGAGGGGCCAGCGACGGTGATGACAACTTCAAGCGGGGCATTTGTCGGAATCGGTTCTTCGCGCTTTACTGCCCCGAAAATCAGAATTTCCGAGCCATCAAAACTCGTCGTGATCGCAACCTTGTCTTTGGACAGGCCCAGAACGACTTCTTCGGCTTTGGCCGAAAATGGCAGCAACATCAGGATCAGGCAAAGCCACCAGCGCATTTAGTGCCCCCCGCCGACGCCAAGCGAATAAAGCTCGGATGGTTCCAGTAGCAAATCAGTCGCCAGCTTGCCGCAAACAATCAGCACCATCAGCGCAAGCAGAACCCGCAGCTGTTCGGCCTTCATCCGCAGCCCGATCTGGGTGCCGATTTGTGCGCCAATTACACCGCCGACCAGCAACAGAACCGCAAGGACAATATCAACGGTAAAGTTGGTTGTGGCATGCAGCATAGTGGTAAAGGCGGTCACGAAAATGATCTGAAACAGCGAGGTGCCGACAACCACTTTGGTTGGCATCCCCAAAATATAGATCATCGCCGGAACCATGATGAACCCACCACCAACACCCATGATCGCGGCCAGAATACCCACCAGCACACCTACAATCAGCGGTGGAATAGCCGATATATATAGACCCGAAGTGCGAAACCGCATCTTGAAGGGCAGGGCATGAACCCAGTTGCGCTGGCGTCTCGTAACCGGTGTCACTCCGCCAGCCTTATGGGTTTTACGGATTGCGCGCAGGCTTTCGATGAACATCAGCCCACCGATAATACCAAGGAATACGACATAACAAAGCCGCACCAGCAGATCTACCTGACCAACACTTTTGAGATAGTTGAAAACGATAACGCCCAAAGCCGCGCCAACAAGGCCACCAATCAGCAGCACAAACCCCATCTTCAGGTCAACAGTTTTTCGCCTAAAATGCGCAAGCACACCGGAAAAGGACGAGGCAACGATCTGGTTTGCTTCGGTTGCGACGGCCACAGCAGGGGGGATACCTATGAAAAACAACAGTGGTGTCATCAAGAAACCGCCACCGACACCGAACATGCCAGACAGAATTCCTACCAGACCACCCAATCCCAACAATAGGAACGCGTTTACCGATACTTCGGCGATGGGAAGATATATTTGCATATACGTTCCTAAACCTCTGCCTTTCGCTTTGGCAACGGGTCAAATTTGAATGGGTGTATTTTTTTTGCAATTTAACATACTAAGAGGTCAAATCGCATATACCTAACGCTCTTTGACGTAGGGCTCGCCACCTGCTCGCGGAGGGATCGCCTTGCCGACAAATCCGGCCAGAATTACCACTGTCAGAATATAAGGAAGAGCGTCCATCAGTTGCACCGGAATGGTGAAATCGCCAATCTGGATATTTTGATAGCGCAGAGAGACCGCCTGCAGAAAACCGAACAGCAGGCAAGACATCATAGCATACCAGGGCCGCCATTTCGCAAAGATCAACGCAGCCAAAGCAATAAACCCACGCCCGGCCGTCATTTCTTTGACAAAGCCCGCTTGCAACGAAGTTGACAGATAAGCTCCAGCAATGCCGCACAAAATGCCACAAATTGCGACGGCTGCAAATCGCATACCAATAACAGAAATGCCGGCCGTATCAACCGCTGCAGGGTTTTCCCCTACTGCACGAAGCCGTAGGCCAAACCGGGTGCTGTAGAGCAACCAATATGAGGCGGGTACCGCCAGAAAGGCCAGGTAAACCAGAACGGAGTGCCCCGATAATAGTTCAGAATAGATCGGGCCAAGAAACGGCACGTCCTGCAAAGTATCGGCAAAGGGCAGTTCAATAGAGGTAAAGCGCGCGTCTCCGGTCAACGAGGGTGTGCGTCCACCCTGTCTGAACCAGCTTTGCGCAATTAGGACTGTCATACCGGAGGCGAGAAAGTTGATCGCAACACCTGAAATCAGCTGGTTCCCGCGAAACGTGATCGACGCCAGTCCGTGCAATCCCGAAAGCATCATTGACGCGCAAACTCCAGCGAAAAGGCCAAGCCAAGCCGAGCCGGTGGTCGCTGCAAATGCTGCCGAGAAGAAGGCTGCTGCCAGCATTTTTCCTTCTAGGCCAATATCAAAAATCCCGGCCCGTTCAGAAAACAATCCGGCCAGGCAGGCCAAAAGCAACGGTGTTGCAAGGCGAATGGTGCTGTCGAGCACTTGAATGATGGTTAGAAAATCCATTACGACGCCCTCCGTCGCATCCACAGGAATATGCGTTCCAGCGGCATTCGTACCATGTTGTCCAATGCCCCGGTGAACAGGATCACCAGTGCCTGAATAACTGTGATCAGATCACGCGGGATTTTTGTCCATAGTGCCAGTTCAGCCCCACCCTGATAGAGAAACCCAAACAAGATCGCGGCCAGGAACACACCAAACGGATGGTTTCGGCCCATCAACGCAACTGCGATACCGATAAATCCGGCGCCTTCAGCGGCGTTTAGAACCAGTCTCTCAGCTTCGCCCATGACGTTGTTGATCGCCATCATGCCAGCCAATGCGCCGGAAATGATCATCGCGATCATGGTGATACGAACCGGCGAAATCCCGGCATAAAGTGCGCCGGTTTCTGAATGCCCATAGGCACGGATGGCAAAACCAAGGCGCGTACGCCAGATCAGGAACCAGACAAGAAAACAGGCGGCGATTGCCACCAGAAAACTGATATTTGCTGGAGCCGCTCTTGAGAAGGAAATGCCAATCGGTTCCAAAATTTCATGTAATGTTGGAAGGCGCATGTCTTTGGGAAACTTGGCAGATGCCGGATCCATCGACCCTTTGGGCCGCATCAGATTTACCAGCACATAGTTCAGAAAAGCCGCAGCGATAAAGTTGAACATGATCGTGGTGATCACGATGTGACTGCCGCGTTTGGCCTGCAGATAGGCCGGTACGGCAGCCCATGCCGCGCCAAATGCAGCGGCAGCAAGCGTTGCGAAAACTAGCGCCAATGACCAATGCGGCCAAGGGATATAAAGCACAACAATTGCCACGCCCAACCCACCCAAGGTCGCCTGTCCTTCACCGCCGATATTGAACAAACGCGCATGAAATGCGACTGAAACGGCCAGTCCGGTGAACATAAAGTTGGTGGCATAATACAACGTATAGCCCCAGCCATAGGTCGAGCCGAGAGAGCCTGCGACCATCATTTTTACTGCAGCAATGGGGTCTTCACCAATAGCCAGAATAACAAGGGCAGATATGATTGCCGCCAGCAAAAGGCTGATCAGCGGGATCAGGATCACATCGGCCCATTTTGGCATTACATCCATCTACGCGGCCTCCCCGGCGACACCTGCCATCAGCAAGCCCAATTCTTTTTCGTCCGTTTCGGCGGGCAGCCGTTCGCCCATGATGTGACCGTCAAACATCACCGCGATCCGATCAGAAAGCGAGAATATTTCCTCAAGCTCGACACTGACCAACAAGATTGCTTTGCCCTGATCGCGAAGAGCGACGATTTGTTTGTGGATGAATTCGATGGCCCCAATGTCCACGCCGCGGGTCGGCTGACCCACCAGCAACAGATCCGGGTTGCGTTCGATTTCGCGCGCCAGAACGATTTTCTGTTGATTGCCGCCGCTGAAATTCTTAGCCGTCAACCAGGCATCCGCCGGGCGTACATCGAACTTTTTAATCTTGGCCTCTGTATCGGCACGGATAGCAGCGTTGTTCATCATCAGGCGTGACGACTGATATGCCTGATCATGGTGATAGCCAAAGGCGACATTCTCCCAGGCATAAAACTCCATGATAAGCCCTTCGCGCTGTCGATCTTCGGGCACATGCGCAATGTGCTGCGCGCGTCTAGCCTGACCATCAGAGCCGGGCCCACTAAGCGCCATTGGTTCACCGTTGTGTCGGATGGTACCAGTGCCCGGGCGCATCCCGCCCAGAACCTCAAGCAATTCGGACTGACCATTGCCCGCAACGCCAGCGATTCCCACGATCTCGCCAGCGCGGACGCTTAGATTGATACCTTTGACCCGTTCAACACCATTTTCGTCAACCACATGCAGGTTTTCGATTTCCAGCACGGGCTTGCCAACTTTCGCAGGAGCCTTTTCGACCTGAAGCAAGACCTTGCGTCCTACCATCAACTCGGCCAGATGTTCTGGGCTGGTGTCGCTGGTTTTAACCGTCGCCGTCATTTCGCCGCGTCGCATGACGCTTACGGTGTCGGTGGTGTCCATGATCTCACGTAGTTTGTGAGTAATCAGGATGATTGTTTTTCCCTCTTCGCGCAGGCGATGCAAAATGCGGAACAATTGGTCAGCTTCGGCAGGGGTCAACACGCCTGTGGGTTCGTCGAGGATCAGAATATCCGCATGCCGGTATAGCGCTTTGAGGATTTCAACACGCTGTTGCATGCCAACGCCGATCTCTTCGATAAGAGCGTCCGGCTTTACGTCCAGCCCGTATTCCTCTGACAATTCTGTCAGTGATTTACGCGCTTTTGCCAGTGAAGGTCGCAAAAGCTTGCCATCTTCAGCACCCAGAATGATGTTCTCCAGAACCGTAAAATTCTCGACCAGTTTGAAATGCTGAAACACCATGCCGATGCCCGCCGCAATTGCGGCCTGACTGTCGGGGATTTCAGTTTTTGTTCCGTTGATGAAAATCTCGCCCTTATCGGCCCTATAAAACCCGTAGAGGATGCTCATCAGCGTGGATTTACCCGCTCCGTTCTCTCCGATGATACCGTGTATCGTGCCGGGGGTGACGCTGATGGATATGTCTTTGTTGGCCTGTACTGGCCCAAAGGATTTGGAAATCCCTTTCAGTTCAATGGCTGGGGCGGTCACGTGGGCTCTCCCATTCCGGTAAAGCCTATCAGGCGAGTGATTCTGCCATCCGTGATGTCAGCGAAATACTGGCCGCGCATCATCGGGCTGCCATCAGCTTGCAGAAAATCCACTGTCGCGCGGGCGAAACCGTGATGTTCTGACACGGCGACGACTTTGGCTGTGGCGCCGGGCATCATGCTTGCAAATTGCGTAATATAGGCAAGGTAGCTGTCTCGACCAACTACCGGTTCCGGCGTGTTCGGATCAGCATAGTAAAAGTCCGGCCCAAGGGCCGCGTCGGTTTTTACCGCGCGCCCCTCGGGAGTTGGGTCGCCCCAAGCCGAGAACAGTGTCTCAAGAATATCTGTCATGGCCCGGAGCTTTCCGGTTTTTAGAACGACAGTGCAGGGCAGCTGTCGTCGGATGTGTAGTCATGCACGACAACTTCGCCAGAGATGATTTTCGCTTTGGCTGCGTCAACGGTTGCTTGCATTTCTGCAGATACCAGATCGGCGTTGTTTTCGTCCATTGCGTAATCGACACCTTCGTCTGCAAGGTTGAAGGACAGATAGCCACCTTTGGCGTCATCGCCAGCTTTCAGCACGTTATAAACCGCTGTATCAACGCGCTTCAGCATGGATGTCAGGACTTTGCCGGGGTGCAGAGGGTTCTGGTTGCTGTCCACACCAATCGACAGGATGCCTTCGTCAGCAGCCGTTTGCAGAACACCAACACCCGTACCACCAGCAGCAGCATAGATTACGTCAGCACCTTGCGAGATTTGCGCTTTGGCCAGTTCCGAACCTTTTACCGGGTCATTCCAAGCCGACGGCGTTGTGCCTGTCATGTTAGAGATGATGGTTGCATCCGGGTTCACCGCTTTAACGCCCTGCGCATAGCCACAGGCAAATTTGCGGATCAATGGAACGTCCATGCCGCCGATAAATCCAACGGTGTCGGATTCGGATTTCAGCGCCGCCATCATGCCAACGAGATACGAACCTTCATGCTCGGTAAAGGAAACGATCAATACGTTTGGTGCATCCGGCACCCAGCCATCAACGGTCACAAATGTGGTGTCAGGATAGTCGCCAGCAACATCGCCGATTGGTCCGCTAAATGCGAAACCGGTTGTGATGATCGGGTTTGCACCAGCTTCGGCAAAGCGACGCAGGGCCTGCTCGCGCTGAGCTTCGGACTGCATTTCGATCTCAAAATACTTGCCGCCGGTTTCTTTGGCCCAACGCTCGGCACCATTAAAGGCCGATTCGTTAAAGGATTTGTCGAATTTGCCGCCAAGATCATAGATCAGTGCAGGGTCGGCCGCAGCAGCACCGGCAACCAGTGCGATGCTTGCAGCAGCACCCATAAGTGATTTCATAAAGCTCATATTGTTCTCCCTAGTGGTTTTATGTTGGAGCGTCAGGACTAAGCCCCTTGGCCCGATAAAGCGAGCAGCTTCATTGATGCCGTAAATAAGGCCGTACGTAGGCCTACGGGTCAACCGGTTTTTTATTAAACGGTCAAGAATTGGTTGGTTAACGTTGGGCGAACGTGCTTTGCATGACAATCGCATCTACCGGGGGGAGAGGCGAACGCGAATAATAGGCGCGTCGGGTGCCGCAATGTTTAAAGCCACATTTGGCATAGAGTGCAAGTGCCGGAGCGTTGTCATCGGCGACCTCAAGAAAAGCCTTGGTCGCTCCGCGCAGACGCGCCTGTTCTTGCCAATTTTGCATGCATAGAAAAGCAAGCCCGTGTCGAATATGTTCGGGATGGGTGGCGATGGTCAGCAATTCGGCCTCGTCTGCGATGACGCGGATTAGGGCGAAACATGTGGTGTCGCCAACGGCAAAACACAAAGGTGAGGACACGAGCGACGCAAATTCGTCTGCAGACCATGGGCGCGATTGGGTAAACGCCGCTGCGTGCAAAGTGGCCATTTCCTCAGGCGACATCACTCTAGCAATACAGGTGGTTGGTCGCGCGATGGTGCTGCGTCTGCCGGACGGACGTATAGCGGCGCGGGCGATGTTGTGGTTGTTTGCCAGCGGGTTGCGGTGATTCGGGCAATAGCGATGGCAATTTTTTGCGGCGTGGTTTCGGTGTTAAGAGATCGGCCAAGTTCCTGTGCCACCTGTTGTACCTCATCCAGCGGCACAAGCGCAGGATCGGTGCTGGGATCGTCGGGATTGCAAAGATATACTTGTTCACGTGGAGCTGGAATCGCGACCAGATCCGATTGTGGCGAAGCTTTGGAACGGGCCTCGCATCCAGTGATTCCAACGGCAGGTATGCTCAGCCCCAGTGCCAAACCACGCGCAGCAGAGACCGCGATTCGGATGCCGGTAAAGTTTCCTGGGCCGACGCCAACGCCGATAGCATCCAGGTCGCTCCAGTTGCAGTCGGCCTCGGTCAGCACTTCTTGCAGCAAAGGCATGAGACGTTCGGCTTGTCCTCGCGTCATCAGTTCGACGCGCTGCGCCAATACCGTGTCCCCGAACAGCAAAGCGGCCGCGCAATGCGCGGCCGATGTATCAAATGCCAGTATCAGTGGGTCAGACGGCAACCGGGCGTACCTCGGTCACTTCCGGGATATAGTGGCGTAGCAGGTTCTCGATGCCCATTTTCAGAGTCAGGGTCGAAGACGGGCAACCGGCACAAGCGCCTTGCATATGCAAATAGACCACGCCGTGATCAAATCCGTGAAACGTGATGTCTCCGCCATCTTGTGCCACTGCAGGACGTACACGGCTGTCCAGTAACTCTTTGATCTGGCTAACAACTTCTGCATCTTCGCCGGAATGTTCTGCATGTCCAGAAGCCGCTGGCTGATTACCTTCCATTACCGGTTGACCGGATTGAAAGTGTTCCATCACCGCGCCTAGAATGGCCGGTTTGATGTGATCCCAATCGACTCCATCGGCCTTGGTCACAGTGACAAAGTCATTGCCGAAAAATACACCGGTTACACCATCTACTGCAAAAATCCGGGTGGCTAGCGGTGACTTGCCAGAAGAATCGGGATTTGGGAAATCGGCTGTTCCGGCTTCAAGCACGGTTTGGCCCGGTAGAAATTTCAGCGTGGCTGGATTTGGTGTCGATTCGGTCTGGATGAACATCGGGTGTCTCCGGAAATGGGGTGTAATCAGAATATGCTGGCGCTGGGCTGGCAATTCAAGGTTTGGAATCATTCTAATCTGTATTGTGCTGCAATGCAAAGTCAGAATGCCGCTTTACGTAATAAGCTCTAGTTTTTCTTTACTCAAATCGCCTGGGACAATGGTGATCGGAATCGGCAGCGACCCGGCAGATCGTGATAATTGCGACACCAGCGGGCCGGGTCCTTTTTTGTCGGTCCCGGCGCCCAAGACAAGCACGCCGATATCCGGGTTGTCCCTAATTTGAGCAACAATTTCGCTCACAGCCTCGCCTTCGCGAATGACCAGCTCTGGATTAATGCCTTGACGGTCGCGCATCCATTTGGCGAAGACTTCGAAATGGGCGTGTATCCGCTCCCGCGCTTCTTCGCGCATGATGTCTGCGACACCGATCCAATGATTGAATTCATCCGGCGCAATGATTGACAAAACTTCGACACCACCACCGGTGTGGGCCGCACGCATTGCGGCAAACCGCATTGCGTTTAGACATTCACGACTGTCGTCGAGGACAACTAGAAACTTGCGCATATAATGCTCCGACCATTTGTAGTGATTGTGACCGACGAGGCAGCGGCTGGCAATGGGCAAGGCCACGGGGCGATTGCTATCCCTTGGATGCCGCCCAGTCCCAGTACATTTCTCGAACACGACGGGCCACCGGGCCAACCTGATATTGCGTGTCGTCAAAGGCGGTAACTGGTGTCAGTTTGTTCATGTTTCCGGACATGAAAACCTCGTCCGCGCTGTCAAAATCGGCGAAACTCAGCACGGTTTCATGCACAGTCATCCCGTCGGAACGCATGTTTTTTATGTGACGTGCGCGGGTGATTCCCGCAAGAAACGTTCCGTTGGGGGCCGGGGTAAACACGTCGCCATCCTTGGCCATAAATATATTGGCAGTCGCTGTTTCGGCGACATTGCCGATGGCATCCGCAACCAACGCATTGTTGAATCCCTTTGATCGCGCCTCGGTTAGCATTCGCGCGTTGTTGGGGTAGAGACAGCCGGCTTTGGCGTTGACGACTGCATCTTCAAGCACCGGACGAAGGAACCGCGTGCGGGTCAATGTGGCAGACGTAGAAGCAGGGGCCATCGGTATTTCTTCCAGACAAATGGCAAAACCGGTGGTGTCGGCATTGGGCACGATGGCAGTGACATCGCCGTCGATACCCCAATACATCGGGCGAATGTAAACGGCAGAGGTTTCGTGGTAGTACTTCAACCCCTCACGCACGATTTCGACCATATCCTGGGAAGAGACAGTTGGCCTAAGCATCAATGCTTGGGCGGATCGGTTAACCCGGTCGCAATGCGCCAACAGATCCGGCGACATTCCATCAAAATACCGAGCACCGTCAAAAACGCCGGAACCAAGCCAGGCGCCGTGATCAGCGGCACTGATGATTGGAACATCTTTGTTATGCCAAGCGCCGTTGAAATAGGTTCGAATATTGGTGCCGGTTGCCATGTGCTTGCCTCCTGTTGACCGGCGCAGAGTAGGGGAGGAAAGGGTCAGAGGTCCAGACCTTTGTTCGAGCATTGTTTCATCAATGCGAGCAAAGGTGCGCAAAATGCACACCCTACGGCGTTATTTTGACCAACTGTTTTGGCGCATGAAAGGAAGAGAACGCCCATTGATCTGGGTGTTCGACCAATTTCAATCGCACCGGGCTTTCCCGACAAAGCTTTAGGTGCAGGTCAAAGTCGGCACGGTTCCGGATGTGGTGTTCCCAATACCTGCGTTGCCAGATACCTTTTTCACGACGGGTTTGATGGCTGGGCCGACGATGTCCAGAAGGGAGGCTTCGTGAAAACCGGCTTTTAATCGCACCCCAACGGATGGCATAATCTGAATCCCCTTCAGGCAACGTCCAGATACAATGCATGTGATCAGGTAACACCACCCAGGCATCGACATGAAATGGCCTCTCGCGCCGGGTTAGCCCAACGGCTGCGCGCAAGCTGTCGATGTTGTTAACCAGCAGGTTAGATCCGCGCATTGCCAATGCAACGGTGAAAAAAATCGTGGCGCCCGGAATAGCAGGTCGGATGTAGCGTGACATCCGCCAAACTTTACAGCATTCGATTAACGAAGCGTGAATGGATCAGAATGTTCTGTCGTAGGGTGTGCATTTTGCGCACCTTTGTCACACCGGCGCAACCATCCCCACGATGTCATAGGTCTTGCGCAATATCGGAGCGGTGATTTCGCGGGCGCGCAGGGAGCCCGCTGTCAGGATGCGATCAATCTCGTCCGGCTCGGCCATCAGGCGGGCCATCTCTGCTGAGATTGGGCCAAGTTTCGAAACTGCCAGCTCTGCCAACATTGGTTTGAATTCACCAAACTGTTTGCCGCCTACCTCTGTCAGTACCTGATCGACGGTTTGGTCGCTAAGAGCCGCATAGATATTCACCAGATTGCGGGATTCAGGGCGGCTTTCCAATCCTTTTGCCTCGGATGGCAATGCATCCGGATCGGTTTTGGCTTTGCGAATTTTGCGGGCAATGGTGTCGGCATCATCGGTCATGTTGATGCGGCTGGCGTCAGATGGGTCTGATTTGCTCATCTTTTTGGTGCCATCGCGCAATGACATTACGCGGGTTGCCGCGCCTTCAATCACCGGTTCGGTCATCGGAAAGAAGTCGACGCCATAATCATGGTTGAACTTGGCCGCGATGTCGCGCGTTAACTCAAGATGCTGTTTCTGATCCTCGCCCACCGGCACATGCGTAGCGTGATAGATCAGAATATCGGCTGCCATCAGCGCCGGGTACCCAAACAGGCCCAATGACACGTTTTGCGCATTCTTGCCTGCTTTGTCCTTGAACTGGGTCATCCGCTGCATCCAGCCCATACGGGCGACGCAATTAAACACCCAGCCCAGTTGCGCGTGCTCTGGCACCTGACTTTGGTTGATCAGGATGGATTTGGTCGGGTCGATTCCGGCGGCAATAAATCCCGCGCACAGTTCACGAGTGTTGTGCGCCAGATCTGCCGGATTCTGCCAAACCGAAATTGCGTGCAGATCGACCATGCAATACACGGTTTCAAAGTCTGGCCCCTGCATATCAACAAACCGTTTGATCGCGCCAAGGTAATTGCCCAGCGTCAATCCGCCCGACGGCTGAATGCCGGAAAACACGCGCGGTGTGAAATTGGTCTGGGTCATGGCGATACTCGCGTCTGGATAAATTGGTCTGCTTCGCTTACCCACGGTGTCATGCGACGTCAAGAAGCCTAAGAATGGAAGCCCTGTATATGAGCCACGAAGACAATGTTCCCGCCGTCAATCCGCTGCCCCCGGTCGTGGCCGCGCTTTTTCTGATCGTGATGGCAATAGAAGTGATGTTTTATCTTGGCAACAAGGGCATGATTGGCGGACCCGAGGCGGTTGGCTGGCGGTTGGCTGCGCTACAGAAATACTCATTCTCGGGCGATATATTCGATTGGATGCGCGAGACCGGTCGCTGGTCGTTTGAGCACCTGATGCGGTTTGTAACCTATCCGTTTGTACAGGGTTCATTCAGTCAGGCGATATTTGTCGGGGTGATGGTGCTGGCAATGGGCAAAATGGTGGCCGAAGTCTTTGGCAGCCTGGCGATGTTACTGATCTTTGTTGTATCCGGTGCGGGAGGGGCATTGGCATATGCCGTGATTCTGAACGATCCGGTGCCGCTGGTTGGCGGGTTCCCTGCAGTTTATGGCTTGATCGGTGCGTTCACTTTTCTTTTGTGGCGGTCAATGTCGTTGGTTGGGGCCAATCAGGCGCGGGCATTTACGCTCATCAGCGTATTGATGGGAATTCAATTGCTGTTTGGTCTGGTATTCGGCCTAAGCAATGATTGGCTGGCCGATCTGGCTGGTTTTGCCACAGGCTTTGCATTGTCATTTGTTGTCGCGCCGGGGAGCATGGTTCGACTGCGGCGTGACTAACCACGACGCATTGATTTGCGGAAATCTGACAAACGAAAAGCCCCAATCAGTTGGCCGGTGCCGAAATAGATAAACATACCGAACGCAACCAATCCGGCCAGTGCCAGATAGCGCATCCCCGCAATGTACAACGCGTTTTCTAGAACCGCTGACGCCCCCCACAAAGTCAGGCCCATCACCGCTGAGGCTATGCAGATGCGCCAGATACGGGCGCTAAACCGGGCATCAAAGCGGGCTACCTCCCCGAAGGGGCGAGAGCCGCGCATCAGCAGAACGACCATTACCCAGCCCGCAAGTGTTGTGGCGATTGCCGGGGCGATCCAGCCCAGAACCGGGGCAAGACCAATGGCTACCAAAAGGTTGATGACCATCGCGACAAGTGCATAGCGAAACGGAGTTTTGGTATCTGCACGGGCGAAAAACAGCGGCTGCAGGATTTTCTGCAACACAAATGATGGCAGCCCCACCCCATAAATCGCCACGGCTGATGCAATCGCAGCGCTGTCGTCGGCAGTGGTCGCGCCGCGCTCAAATAGCACCGAAACCAGCGGTAAAGGGATCACGATCAGTGCTACAGCCGACGGGATTGTCAGGGCCAAAGAGATTTCTGCGGCGCGGCTTAGGGCATTGCGGGCACCAGTTTGGTCATTTGCTGACAACCGCCGTGACAGATCGGGCAGCAATACGATTCCAATGGCGATGCCGACGACACCAAGAGGCAATTGATAAAGCCGGTCAGCCGCGAAAAGCCAGCCCACCGCTTTGTCAAAATAGCTGGCAACTTGTTGTCCTACCAACAGGTTCACCTGCACCACGCCACCTGCCAAGGCCGCAGGGATGGCTATCCTGACCAGCTTACCCAATTCCGGGGTATATCGCGGCCATTTCAGGCGCAACCTGAACCCGGCTCGGGCTGCGGCGAACCAGACCAGCGCCATTTGCGCAACCCCGGCCACCGGAATGGCCCAGATCAGGGCCTGCGCCACGTCCGTACCCAGATACGCCGCCCCGGCCATCGCCGACACCAGCAACACATTCAGCAGGACCGGTGCTGCGGCCGCGGCTGCAAACCTGCCGGTTGCGTTCAACACGCCCGACAGCAAGGCCGCCAGCGAGATGAACAGAATATAGGGAAATGCAATGCGCCCGAATTCAACCGACAACCCAAATTGTTCCTTGCCGGCAAAGCCGCTGGCCAATCCATAGATCAACAAAGGCATTGCCAGCTGCGCTAGTAACGTCAGTACAATCAGAACCGATGCA
>PIVL01000779.1 GCA_003354145.1 Paracoccaceae bacterium | reverse complement strand
ATGTATTTTATATCGGTGCGCTGGGCTCCAAACGCACCCATGCCAAACGGGTTGAACGGCTGGAACTGGCTGGGTTCACCGCAGAACAGATCGGGCGTGTTCATGGCCCCATCGGGCTGGATATCGGGGCGGCGGGGCCGTCAGAGATTGCGGTGGCCGTGCTGGCGCAAATGACTGCGGTTCTGCGCGGACGTGCTACGTGAAATTCGGCCCGGTTCTTATCAACGACGCCATTGGCGCAATCCTTGCCCATTCCATACAGGTAAACGGCGAGCGATTGCGTAAGGGTATTACATTGGACGCTGATCATATTCAGTCTCTGGCGGCAGCAGGCCTGAGCGAGGTCATCGTGGCCCGTATGGACTCCGAAGACCTGCACGAGAATGAGGCGGCAAGGCGGCTGGCTGCTGCCCTTGTGCCGGACGCTGATGCCGCCGGCGTGCGTTTAACAGAACCCTTTGCCGGGCGTGTGAACCTGATTGCCACGGGGCCCGGTGTTGTAGCGCTGGATGTCGCAGCACTTGAGCAATTCAATACGGTGCATCCGATGATAACTCTGGCGACGGTGCCACCATTCCAGCAAATGGCTTCTGGAGGCATGGTGGCGACGATCAAGGTAATTTCCTACGCGGTGCCAAAAGCGGATGTGGATCGGGCTGCCAAAGTTGCGGCGGGATCTGTGCGGGTGCTGCCCCCTGTGTTTGGCACGGCTGGTCTGGTGATTACCGATATTGCCGGCGGGCCATCTAACGATAAGGGAATACGCGCCATTGCCGGGCGTATCAAAGCGATGGGCATGGAATTGGCCGAAACCCGCACCGTAGCGCATGAGGTAGAGGCCTTGGCGGAGGCATTGGCAAACGTGTCTGGCGATATTGTGCTGATCCTGACGGGGTCGGCGACCTCTGATATTGACGATGTTGCCCCGATGGCGCTGCGCAATGCAGGCGGGCGCGTGGATCGCTTTGGCATGCCGGTCGATCCGGGGAACCTGTTGTTTCTGGGGGAACTGGC
>PIVL01000357.1 GCA_003354145.1 Paracoccaceae bacterium | reverse complement strand
AGCCCGATTAGAAGTCGGATATTCTATCCAGTTGAATTACGTGGGCGCGCTTGGTCGTCTTCTATCTAAATTACAACCCATGTCAACTTGACCAAGGTCGACTTGGTACACCTACCATGATAAAAACTGTTTAACAACATCGGTTTACACACACACGGTAGTTGGTAGGTGCTTATTTGGGCTCTATCCAGTTGAGCTACAGGACCAGTTGGGGTCTTCATGGAGCTATTGTTCCGCAGAATCAAGAGCCAAGCGCATGTAGATGCTGTTTGGGTCTTCAAAATATCCGGGTATAGGGTCGCAAAAAGAAAACCCCGCCCTTTCATACAAAGCCCGTGCAGCGGCGTAGGCTTCCATTGATCCGGTTTCCAGAACCATTTCCCGATTGTTTTCTACGCGCGCCTCCGAAATCAGAAATTCAAGCAACACTCGGGCAATACCCCTACCTCTGGCCTGCTCCAGCACGTGCATTGATTTTATTTCGACTAATCCATCGGGTAATGCCTTGAGCGCGGCACAGCCCAAAAGCACATTATTCTCTGAAATCGTCCAGAATCTGATATTCGCGGCATTTAGTTCATCCGCGCCCATCGTATGGTTGCTGCTGTCGTTTTCCACCGTTTCAGAATTCGCCAGATGAATTCGGATAAGCCGCGCAGGCCCAGGATCAGCCGGGTCTGCGCGCGCAATTATGTAACGGGTCAGTGGGTCCAGACCCCGCGACGGTAGGTGGCAAAATTCTCGCCATAACCGCCAGCACGCAGGTTTGGTTTGCGGGAATGCGGCTCGGACACAATGGCCTCGATGCCTTTGTCAGCCGCATAATCCACAGCGGCCTCTTTGGTAGGGAACCGCAGATGCACCTGACTTTGGGTATCATCCGAGGACGTCCAACCCATCAACGGATCAACCTCGCGCGCCGAGGTCGGGGCAAATTCCAGTACCCACTCATGGGTTTTGGCTGTCCCTGACGACATTGCTGTTCTGGCTGGTTTATAAATCCGCGCGTGCATGGGCGCTCTCCTCGTGCTGTGCTGATAGCTGTTATGCGCGTCAAGTCCGGTGGCGGCAAGATGCCATTTGTCTCAGGTCTGTTTTAGCTTTTGCCCAAGTGTGCATTTTAACACCATCCTCGCCGCCTAATGACAGAAACTGGCATTAGGGGCCGGTAAGTTCGCACGCAGTAGCGTTGCTCTGGACTTTGTTCTGTTTCATATTGCGATCTAAAGAGGCAACTGAACAACACGGGGAGCCAGCCCTTGAACATCCAAATCGCCCAAGGGTTTGATCTGAATGCGATCGACCAGGGCTTTATCGATGCCCCATATTCAACGCTGCAAGCCCTGCGCAGCCATGACCCGGTGCATCGCAATCCCGACGGATCAGTATTTCTGACCCGCTATGGTGACGTCCGCCAAGTCTATCAGAGCCGTGCCACAAGTTCCGACAAAAAGGTGGCTTTTGGTAAGCAGTTTGGCGCGTGCCCTCTTTATACCCATCACACTACCAGTCTGGTTTTCAACGATCCACCTTATCATACGGTGGTACGCAGTTTGCTGGCCTCGGCGTTTACGCCGCGCAAACTGGCCGAGATGGAGCCACTGATTGAGACCATAGTTGATCGGTTGCTTGACCGGATTGAGGATCTGGGTGAATTCGATCTGATCCCGGAATATGCCACACAACTGCCAACCGAACTGATCTCGTTCATGCTTGGCATTCCTGAAGAGCACCGGCACGCATTGCGCGGCTATGCGCAGGCCATTCTGGGTGCGCTTGATCCGGTTGTGTCCGAAGAACGGCTAGAGGCGGGTAATCGCGCAGTAACAGAGTTTGGCGCGTTGCTGGACGATCTGATCACCCATCGCCGGGCCAACCCAGACAAGGGTGGTCAGGGCGAAGTGCTGGAAGCGCTGATTTTTGGAGAGGTTGATGGTCGTCGCCTGACAAACGAAGAATTGATCCAGAACTGTATTTTCCTGCTCAACGCGGGACATGAGACAACAACCAGTCTGGTTGGAAACTCGGCTGCAATTTTGCTGGGTGCACCGGATCAACATCAGCGACTGATTGACGATCCCGACCTGATCACGCCCGCGATCGAAGAGTTTCTGCGGCTGGAAAGCCCGGTGCAAATGGGTAATCGTCTGGCCACCGAAGACATCGTCCTTGACGATGCAACCCTGCCTGCTGGCACCTATATTCACACCTCAATTGCTGCGGCCAACCGTGACCCGGCTGTGTTTGTAAACCCTGATGGTGTCGATATCGGTCGCAACCCGAACAAGCATCTGGCTTTTGTCACCGGCATCCATGTCTGCCTTGGCGCCACCCTGTCCCGTATCGAGGGGCGCATAGCGGTTGGCAAACTGGTGCAACGCTTTCCCAAACTACAATCGGCGGGGCCAAACGAACTGCTGGGGTTGGCGCGGTTTCGCGGCTATAACCACCTGCCCGTGCGGATATGATCCGGACCTTGTACTTGCCACATAAACCGCCATCTTGATCAGGGAACAGGAGCCTCATTTCATGAACACATCCGTCGCCATCCCCGACACCAAGGCCCGCCTCAAACTTGAAGGCGGCATCCGGTTTCGTATGGAAACCGAATTTGAGCCCGCTGGCGATCAGCCCACGGCCATCGCCGAGATAAGCCAAAGCATCTTTGACGGTGAACGCGATCAGGTTCTGTTGGGGGCAACGGGAACGGGCAAAACCTATACAATGGCGAAAGTCATTGAACAGACCCAGCGCCCGGCAATTATTCTGGCTCCGAACAAGACATTGGCGGCCCAGCTATACGGCGAGTTCAAAAACTTTTTCCCGGATAACGCCGTCGAATATTTCGTGTCGTTCTATGACTATTATCAGCCCGAAGCCTATGTCGCGCGCTCTGACACCTATATCGAGAAAGAAAGCCAGATCAACGAACAGATCGACCGTATGCGCCATTCGGCAACGCGGTCTTTGTTGGAACGAGATGATGTGATTATTGTCGCTTCGGTGTCCTGTATCTACGGTATCGGTTCGGTCGAAACCTATGGGGCAATGACGCAGGATCTGAAAGTTGGCAAAGAATACAACCAACGCGATGTCATGGCCGATCTGGTGACGCAACAATACAAACGCAATGATCAGGCGTTTCAGCGTGGGTCTTTCCGGGTGCGCGGTGACAGTCTTGAGATTTTTCCGGCCCACCTTGAGGACCGCGCCTGGCGGTTGTCGTTCTTTGGCGAGGAACTGGAAAGCATCACCGAATTTGACGCATTAACCGGCGAAAAAACCGACACGTTCGAACAAATCCGCGTTTACGCAAATTCGCACTATGTGACGCCGAAACCAACGCTGCAACAGGCCGTCATCAACATCAAACAAGAGCTGCGTATGCGCCTTGATCAATTCGTCAACGAGGGCAAATTGCTTGAGGCACAGCGGCTTGAACAGCGCACCAACTTTGACCTTGAGATGATCGAGGCGCAGGGGTTCTGCAACGGGATCGAGAACTATTCGCGCTATCTTACGGGCCGCGCACCGGGAGAACCGCCCCCCACATTGTTTGAATTCATTCCAGACAACGCCATTGTGTTTGCAGACGAAAGCCACGTGTCCGTGCCGCAAATCGGCGGCATGTATAAAGGCGACTATCGGCGCAAATTCACGCTGGCGGACCACGGGTTTCGGCTGCCATCCTGCATGGACAACCGCCCTCTGAAGTTCGAAGAATGGGACGCCATGCGCCCGCAATCGGTGTTTGTGTCAGCCACCCCGTCGAAATGGGAGATCGAACAGACTGGCGGCGTGTTCACCGAACAGGTGATCCGCCCCACAGGTCTGATCGACCCGGTTGTTGAAATCCGCCCCGTCGAAATGCAGGTTGACGATCTGCTGGATGAGGTGCGCAAAGTCGCCGCCGATGGCTTTCGCACATTGGTTACGACGCTGACCAAACGCATGGCCGAAGACCTGACCGAATACATGCACGAACAGGGTATCAAGGTACGCTATATGCACAGCGATATCGACACGCTGGAACGGATCGAAATTCTGCGCGATCTGCGGCTTGGGGCGTTTGACGTGCTGATCGGCATCAACCTTTTGCGCGAAGGTCTCGACATTCCCGAATGCGGATTGGTGGCCATTCTGGATGCGGACAA
>PIVL01000356.1 GCA_003354145.1 Paracoccaceae bacterium | reverse complement strand
TCTGGTGTGTTGCTTGCGGCACGAGATGGATTTGCTGCCAGCCCGGAAAGCGCGGTGCATACGTTCTGCCACGCGATCCCGAATGCCTGGTACCAAATGGGCGTTATTCTGGCCGCCACGGACAGTCTCAACTGGCTTTCCGGCATTGTCGGCCAATCTCCATCAGAGTTGACTTCGGAACTGGGAGAAAACATCGGTGATCCCGGTATCCTGCATTTCCTGCCATATCTTTCAGGCGAGCGTACCCCACACAATGACAGCGCTATTCGCGGTGCTTTCATAGGACTGGATATCTCATCTACCAGATCGGACATGACCCGCGCAGTTCTGGAGGGTGTCAGTTTCGCGCTGCGCGACAATCTGGAAGCCCTCAAATCCACTGGTGCCAACCTGACCCGTGTTCTTGCTATCGGCGGCGGTGCACAGTCACGCTATTGGATTGAGCTGATTTCGACTGTGCTGAACCTGCCCATTGATCTGCCCGAACAGGGCGAATTTGGCGCAGCCCTTGGAGCGGCCCGACTTGCCATCTGTGGCGTTACCGGGGCGTCCCCGACGGATGTGATGACCAAACCAATCATCGCAGAAACTATTCACCCACGCACCGAACTGATCGCTGCTTATGATACTTCTTACCGCCGATTTGCGGCCCTTTATCCAGCATTGAAAGACACGCCATGACATCTTTTTTTAAAGACATCGCCCCTGTTACTTATGAAGGCCCAGACAGCACTAACCCCTTGGCCTATCACCACTATAACCCTGACGAAATCGTTATGGGTAAACGCATGGAAGACCATTTGCGCTTCGCGGTCGCCTATTGGCATTCATTTGCATGGGAAGGCGGCGACCCATTCGGAGCGAGCACGTTTGAACGCCCTTGGCACCCGCAAGATGACATGGGACGCGCCAAAATCAAAGCTGATGCAGCGTTTGATATGTTCGATATCCTTGGCCAGCCCTACTATTGCTGGCACGATGCCGATATTCGGCCCGAAGGTGCAAATTTTGCTGAATCCTTAAGCAACTTTGAAGAAATCATCGATTATTTCGGCGAAAAGATGGCGACCCGCGACGTGAAACTACTTTGGGGCACTGCCAACATGTTCAGCCACCGACGCTGGATGGCAGGCGCATCAACCAACCCTGACCCGGACGTGTTTGCCTATTCTGCAGCAACGGTAAAGGCCTGCATGGACGCCACGATGAAGCTTGGCGGGCAGAACTATGTGCTTTGGGGGGGGCGTGAAGGCTATGAGACGCTGCTGAACACTGACATGGGCCGCGAATTGGATCACATGGGCCGGTTCCTGAATATGGTTGTGGATTACAAACACAAGATAGGCTTTGAAGGCACCATTCTGGTCGAGCCAAAACCGCAAGAACCATCCAAGCACCAATACGATTATGACGCGGCGACCTGTTTTGGGTTCCTGCAAAAATACGGGTTGGAAAAAGAGGTGAAACTGAACCTCGAGCAAGGTCACGCCATTCTCGCGGGGCACAGTTTTGAACATGAACTGGCGACAGCTTCGGCCCTTGGTGTGCTCGGGTCAATTGACATGAACCGCAACGATTATCAGTCGGGTTGGGACACTGACCAGTTCCCTAACAACGTTCCCGAAGTTGCACTGGCCTACTACCACATCCTCAAAGCTGGCGGGCTTGGCAACGGTGGTACCAATTTTGACGCCAAACTACGCCGCCAGTCGCTGGATCCAGTTGATCTGATTGCCGGGCATGTGGGCGGCATGGATGTCTGCGCGCGCGGTCTTAAGGCCGCGGCTGCGATGGTTGAGGATGGCGGGCTCGAAGACGCTCTGACTGAACGCTACTCCGGCTGGGACACTAAAGGCGCCCAACTGATGCTGGACAGCGATTTTGACACGATCTTTGCAAGTGTTCTATCGGGTGAAATTGCACCTCAGCCACAATCAGGTCGTCAGGAGAGGTTGGAAAACTACGTCAATCGTTTTGTCTGACGACATCTCACCTGATCAGATTAAACGGCATGTGCTGTCGAATGGCGATGTATCTGTCGCCATCCTAAGCTTGGGCTGTATCACTCAGGATTGGCGGGTGCCTTTGAACGGGGAACGTATTCCGGTGGTGCTGGGGTATGAGAACCCGGCGGATTATCTGAGCAATCCTGGCTTTCTTGGCGCGATCGTGGGGCGTGTGGCGAACCGAATTGCAGGGGCCTCATTCTCTTTGGGCTCTGAGACATTCGACCTACAAGCGAATGAGCCGCCAAATCATCTGCACGGCGGATCGCGAGGAATTTCTACGCGAAATTGGACAATGGAAACAGATGGCACGCGCGCGGTGCAATTGCATCTTGTGTCACCGGACGGGGATCAGGGCTATCCGGGGCGGGTCGAGTTTGAGGTAACCATATCGTTGTGCGGCCATACTCTAACCTACGACATGGTGGCCCGCAGCGACAGGGAGACCCCCATCAACCTTGCTCAGCACTCATATTATAACCTGATGGGTAAAGGGACGATCCTCGATCACCGCGTCCAAATTAATGCGGATTATTACACCCCTGTAGACAGTGCAGGCATACCAACTGGCCAAATTTCCAGGTTGGTGGGACTTGATTTTGATCTGAAGTCGGCAAAAACTATTGAACAGGCTGGGCGAGACTTGGATATGAGTTTTGTTCTGCTTGATAGAACGGAGACTAGTGCGTGGGTAATTTCACCCAATTATATGGTGCTTACAATGATTACAGATCAACCTTGTTTACAATTTTATACCGGAGCGAATCAGCGCCCCGGATCTCGTCCATTGGCCGGACAGGATCACATACCGCATTCTGGATTGTGCCTGGAGCCGCAACAATACATCAATGCGGTAAATAATGATGCGTTTCCATCAACAATGACCACACCAGACCAGCCTTATCACCAAACCACGAAAGTGTGTATTGAACGTGAGGACATATTATGAAGCATTTAGCCGCCATTTTGGCCTTGTGTCTGCCCGCAGCGGCAACAGCACTGGACTTGCCATCACCGGACGCTGTTTTCCCTTCGGTGAATGCAGACGAAGCACGACTTGGACAATTGTTATTCTTTGATCCGATCCTGAGCGGCAACCAAACAGTGTCTTGCGCGACCTGTCATCATCCGCGGTTTGCGACGTCTGACGGGTTGTCTTTGGGCATTGGCGAGGGTGGATCAGGTCTCGGTACAGATCGCGTTGTCGGTAAATTGAATTTGCCCGAACAGCGCATCCCACGCAACTCGCCAGCTTTGTTCAATCTGGGCGCTGCCGAATTCATAACCATGTTTCACGACGGGCGCGTGCAAGCAGATATCCAGGAAGTGTATGGGACTCGCACGCCATTAGGAGAAGACATGGCAAAAGGGTTTGCCTCAATTCTGTCTGCGCAGGCAATGTTTCCTGTGTTTTCGGCGGATGAAATGGCCGGGCATCTTTCGGAAAACGAAGTCTCACTAGCAGTGGGCAAAGGCTCTATTAATGGGCCGGGGGGCGTTTGGGAGATTTTATCCAAAAGGGTTGGAAATATTCCGGGCTATCGCACTGCCTTTGATCAGGTGATCGGAGACCGAGACATTGTTTTCACGGACATCTCGAACATGATTGCGGCCTTTATTGCCAGCGAGTTTCGTGCCGACAATAGCGCGTTTGATGACTATCTGCGAGATGGTATCGCTTTGCCGGATCAGGCATATAAGGGTTTGCAATTGTTTTATGGTAAAGCTGGGTGTTCTAATTGTCATTCTGGCCAGTTCCAGACAGATCACGAGTTCCATGCTATCGCCATGCCGCAAATAGGTCCCGGCAAAGCTGAGGGATTTGAAACCCACAAACGCGACATGGGCCGTATGCGCGTGACCGGTGACTCGGTAGATGCCTATTGTTTCCGTACGCCATCGCTACGCAATATTGCGCTTACTGCTCCATATGGACATTCGGGGAGTTACAAAACGCTGGAAAGCGTCGTGCGTCATCATCTGGACCCGGTTGCAAGCCTGCATTCCTACAATCCAGAGCAGGCAGTGTTACCCGATGTTCCGGGGGTAACGGATTTTGACATTTTGGCGCAGGTGGATGAAGTTGCGGCTATTGCGGCTGCCAATGAACTTGCACCGGTCTCTTTGACCGATGTCGAAGTTGATCAGAT
>PIVL01000778.1 GCA_003354145.1 Paracoccaceae bacterium | reverse complement strand
TGAAACCTAATCTACTGATGATTGGCAATGGATCGGACCGGATATTGGACCGCCTTAGTGCCGAATTCTCCCTGCATTCGCTTAACGAGATCGATGATCTTGCGACGTTTTTAACCAAAACCGGACCATCGGTAGAGTATGTTATGACCAATGGCCACGACGGTGTACGTGCCGAGATCCTGGACGGGTTGCCCAATCTGAAAGTGATCTCCAGCTATGGCGTTGGCTATGACGCCATTGACGCAGATGCCTGTGCTGCACGCGGAATTGTCGTGACGCATACGCCGAATGTATTGAACGATGAGGTCGCCAACACAGCGATATTGCTGTGGCTGGCAACCAGTCGAAAGCTGGTTCAGGCAGATAACTATCTGCGTGCTGGTCGCTGGCTGGCTGAAGGTGCCTATCCGTTAACGCGATCCGTGCAGGACCGCACGGTTGGCATTTTAGGGCTTGGGCGCATTGGTCAGGCTATTGCGGATCGGTTGGCGATGTTCAATTCGACCATCGTCTATCATTCGCGGACAAAAAAGGACGTTGAATACACCTATTATGATGATCTGACGGCGATGGCGGCGGATTGTGATGTGCTGATCTGCATCACTCCGGGGGGCGCAGGAACCCGCGGGATTGTAAGTGCCGAGGTGATGAACGCCTTGGGTCCTGAAGGTATTCTAATCAATGTAGCGCGCGGGTCAGTGATTGACGAACCTGCGATGGTTGCAGCCTTGAAAGAAGGTCGTTTAGGCGCTGCAGGGCTCGACGTATTTGACAAAGAACCTGTCGTTCCAGAGGCGTTGATTGAAATGGACAACGTGGTTTTGCAGCCGCACGTGGGCAGCGCCACCGTTGAAACACGTCGGGCGATGGGCGATCTGACCTGTGATAATCTTGTTCAGTTCAAAGCGAATGGAACAACGGTTACGCCTGTTCCGGAATGCGCGCATCTTTAGGCGTTTTTTCTAAACGAAAACGGACCGGAAAAACCGCCAGTGATAGACTGCACTGGCGGCTTTTTT
>PIVL01000777.1 GCA_003354145.1 Paracoccaceae bacterium | reverse complement strand
ACGTTCGCGTCGAGCTCTTCGTCGCTGCGGCGCGCGTGCCACCGGGGGGAATCACGGCTCACGGTCCGCAGCATCGCCTCCTCGGCCAGATGCTCCAGTACCTCGTGCACCGCGGCCTCCCGCTCCGCCTCCTCCGCGGCATCAGCGGTCTGCCGCTTGAACGCGTCAGACTCCGTCTCTGCGCGCTCCCTCGCCTGCCTCTCGTGCAACTCGCGCACCTCCCTGACGGTCACGTAGCGCTCGGCGGCCTCGCGCTCAAGGCTGTCTCTCTCGGAGAACGTCAAGACGTACGTCTCGGGCGGCGTCTCAGGCGCCCAGACGTCGGCGTGCAACACCTGCAAGTACCAGCGCATATACGTGCCACCCGGAAGGCACTGCTCGAGCAAGACGCGCGCCTTGTCTGCGCGATCTCCCGGTCCGGTTGCGACAACCGTCGCGTTGCCGATACAAGGCGGCGCATACTCGAAGCGCTCGATCCAGGCCATGCAGCGCCGCCCGCTCAGATGCGGCAGCGTATGCGTCTATCGCGGCTCGACTGCACGCAGTGTCGTATGCGCGTGTCGTGAACAGCGCAAGCGCGCAAGCCGTGCTGTGGAGAGCGGCGCACCTCGACCGTCGTCCGTGACGAGCGGCCCCTGAGCAGCAAATGATACGGTCCGACACAAGCGACCTACCTGATAGGCGCGCACCTCGATCCGCATGCGACCAGAAACCGCGTTTACATTGCAGGCATCGCCGCCGCGTACGCGAGACCCCGATCGAAACAGCGACATCTGAACGAACGAGCGCGCGTGCGCGCAGACGCACGAGCACAACCGCACACACACGTACAGCTACGCAAGCACATGATCTCGTGTCCAACACGTTCGCGCAACGCACGGTCGATCGCCGGTAGCACTCGAGACAACCGAACGCCGGCTACGCATGAACGGCACAAAGAGAAGTCGTGCGCGCGACACACGTGTATGTGGCGATGACGCGTGACCACCGATGTACGACTCAGCGTCCTCCACGTTAGAC
>PIVL01000776.1 GCA_003354145.1 Paracoccaceae bacterium | reverse complement strand
CCGTGGTCTCCCGTGGTCTCCCACCTTGCCGGTTGCCCTTGCCGCAGCCGGCGCTCTCTGGCACAACGTGGTCTCCCGTGGTCTCCTGTGGTCTTTCGTGGTTTCCCACCTTGCCGGTTGCGCTTGCCGCAGTCGGCGCTCTCTGGCACACCGTGGTCTCCCATGGTCTCCCGTCTGTGGTCTCCCACCTTGCCTGTTGACCTTGCCACAGCAGGAGATCTCTGGCACACTGTGGTCTCCTATGGTCTCCCTTCTGTGGTCTCCCGTCTATGGTCTCCGGTCTGTGGTCTCCCACCTTGCCGGTTGCCCTTGCTGCGGGCGGCGGTCTCTTGCACACTGTGGTCACCCGTAGGTAGTCTCCCACCTTGCCGGTTGCCCTTGCCAAGACCGGAGGCCTCTGGCACACTAGTCTCCCGTCTGTGTTTCCACCTTGCTCGTTGCCCTTGCCGCAGGCGGCGGTCTCTGGCACACTGTGGTCTCCTGTTGTCTCCCGTGGTCTCCCGCCCGTCCTCTCCAACCTTGCTGGTTGCTGGTTGCCCTTGCCGCGTCCAATCATCTCCTGTGATCTCCCGCCCCTGTAGTCTCCCACCTTACTCTGGTTGCCTTTGCTGCGGCCGGCCGTCTCTGGCACAGTCTGTGGTCTCCCTGTAGTCTCCCGTGGTCTCCTATGGTCTGCCACCTTGCTGGTTGCCCTTGCCGCCGCCAACGCTCTCTGTCTAGTCTCCCATAATCTCCCGCTTCCGTGGTCTCCCCTATTGCCGGTTGCCCTTGCCGCGGCCAGGCTGACACACCGTGGTCTCCCATGGTCCTCCGAGGTCTCCCATGGTCCCTCACATTGCCATTTGCTCTTGCCGCAGTCAGTGGTCGGCATACTGTGGTCTCCAGCGGTCGCCCGCCCCGTGGTCTCCCACCTTGCCAGTTGCCCTTGCCGCGCTTGGTGGCTTCTCGCACACTGTGGACTCTCATTGTCCTCTCTCCATGGCCTGACACCAAAACCCACACTACATGTTGAAAATATGT
>PIVL01000062.1 GCA_003354145.1 Paracoccaceae bacterium | reverse complement strand
GCCCGAGGCAGATCGGCCCAGGAAAACACTTCGGACATGCATGGATCAAGGCGGCGTTCCAGCATCAGTTTGTTCGCAGCACTGGCCTGTTTCAGATGGGCAAAATGGCTTCCTTGCAATCGCTTTTGGTGCATCCACATATAGCGAACGTCAAAGCTCAGGTTGAAACCAGTTGTACCAGCACAGATCACTACCATGCCGCCCTTTTTGACCACAAATGTCGATACAGGGAACGTCGCCTCACCGGGATGTTCAAATACCATGTCGACATTCACGCCTTTGCCGGTGATGTCCCAGATCGCTTTGCCGAATTTGCGCGCCTCTTTGAACCATTCGCCATACTCGGACGTATTAACGGTCGGCAATTGCCCCCAGCAATTAAAGTCCTTGCGATTCAGAACACCCTTGGCACCCAGATCCATAACAAACTCGCGCTTGCCCTCGTCGCTGATAACGCCGATGGCATTCGCACCAGCAGTATTGATTAACTGGATCGCATAAGAACCAAGACCACCAGACGCGCCCCAAACCAGAACATTCTGCCCCGGCTTCAAGTCATGGGGCTCATGCCCGAACAACATGCGATAGGCCGTCGCCAATGTCAGTGTATAGCAGGCCGACTCTTCCCAGGTCAGGTGGCGGGGGCGGGGCATCAGTTGCTGCGACTGTACACGCGTAAACTGGCTGAACGACCCGTCAGGGGTCTCGTATCCCCAAATACGCTGACTGGGCGAATACATCGGGTCGCCACCATTGCATTCTTCGTCATCGCCATCATCCTGATTGCAATGCACAACAACTTCGTCGCCAACTTTCCAGCGCCGCACCTTGTCGCCAACCGCCCAAACGATCCCGGCGGCGTCTGACCCGGCTATATGATATGGCTGTTTATGGCCATCAAACGGGCTGATTGGTTCGCCCAACGCGGCCCAGACCCCGTTATAGTTAATCCCGGCCGCCATGACCAAAACCAGCACATCATGGCTGTCCAGTTCAGGGACATCGACAACTTCTTGTAACATTGCCTTGTCCGGCTCTCCGTGGCGTTCGCGACGAATGGCCCACGCGTACATCTGCTTAGGCACATAGCCCAACGGAGGCATTTCGCCGACCTCGTACAAATCCTTTTCAGGCGCTTCATACGGTGCAATTTCGCGGTTGATGTCCAAAGCCATAACGGCCCCCTTTATCCACAGTTCGCCGCCATTCAGAATCGCGGCTCCGCCATCGAGATATAAATTGGCGCGCAATAATGCAATAGTAGTACGTCGGGTTTTGTAATTTTATAACCCTGCAGTTGCAGCAATGTTTTTGCATCTGCAGAAACTTAAGGTTCGAACTCTTCGCCGTCGGGCATCAGATGTTGAATCGAGTTTGCGTAGAACTGCAGAATCTCATGTTGCTTGGGATTGGCGGAGTATTGGCCATCAATTTCCAGCAGCAATCCCCGCGCAATCATCTGGCGCAGACCAAATTCAATGGACATTTCCTTGTCATGTCTGGGTATCCGCACATTGGCGGCGGGCAAGGCTTCGATTACCTCATTAAACGCAAGTTCAATTTCACCGCGGTTCATCGATGGGATTTTCAGGACCAGCGCTGCCACCACGGGAACCGGCAACACAGGAACAATGGTTCCGATCCGTTCGATCAAAGTCTGCGCCAACAAGGGCGTTATGTTTTCTTTTTTTCCCTTGCTGAATTCTGCTAGCGAAAGAGGCTGCCCAGTGCTTACCGCGGCATAACCGAACCTATGATACCGTCCGATAAACCGCAGCCCAATCAGCTGAAGCGTCTTGCCGGCAATCACGCCAATCCGTGCTTTGAACCGGTTCTTGGGATCATTTGCTGCCGTCGTCAAAATTTTGTCTTCGAGTATGCGATCATAATTTAGCGCAACAGGTACAAACACAACATCCCGACCGTCCGGATCAAACCCGTCGAGAATATATTTCAGCAGCCCCATTTTTGGCGGCATCAATGCGCCCGACATGCTAAGCCCGCCTTCAGGAAATACCGCCTGTGTAACGCCAGCATCCGTCGCCAGCCGCACATAGCGGGCCAGAACCTTACGATAAAGCTCATTGCGCGATTTGCGGCGGATGAAATATGCCCCCATGGCTCGGATCAACCGACTTAGCGGCCAAACCCGCGCCCATTCTCCAACGGCATAAGACAAGGCCGAGCGTTCGGCGGCCAGATAAGTGACAAGCACGTAATCCATATTACTACGATGGTTCATCACAAATATGATCGTGGCATCCGGGTCAATTTTTGTGAACGCGCCCTCGTCATACTGACCAAGGCGCACCCGATAAAGCGCATTGCTTAAGAAACGGGCCGCACGAATGGCAAAGCCAAAATAGGCCGAGGCCGAAAACGATGGTACGATCTCGCGCGCATAGCTGCGGGCCTCTTCAAATGCGACGTTTTCAGGGACGCCCGTTTCTTTGGCGTGGGCCGCCACTGCCAGACTGACCTGAGGATCATAAATTAGACGCTGGATCATATCATAGCGGCGGGCAAGTTTGAACGGCTGGATCGGTCGTTCCAACCGCTTGTTCAGTCGCGTCACCGCTTTTTCCAGGCGCCGCCGAAAAAACCAACGCACCGAAGGGATCATTACTTTGTCCAAGGCTGCAATCACCGCCAGACCCAGCATCAATAGCAACAGCCAAAGCGGCATTTCCACAGTTTGCGTCATAAACCCAATCTGCCACCAAATACCTGCCATCACAATCTTTTCAGTTCAGTCTTGATGCCGCAACGCAGCGAATTGACAAGCGTTGAAAATTGCGATCTAGACGACCTTAACGTAATTTAATTACCCATTCGACTGATAAGGCTTACTATGACGCTTCCGCAAAAAGACCGCCCCTGGCTGATCCGCACCTATGCCGGCCACTCCACTGCAAAGGCGTCCAACGCTCTTTATCGTGGTAATCTGGCCAAAGGGCAGACCGGGCTTTCAGTGGCTTTCGATCTTCCGACACAGACCGGATATGACAGCGATCATGTGCTTGCGCGTGGCGAAGTCGGAAAAGTTGGTGTTCCAGTCTCGCATTTGGGAGATATGCGCGCGCTGTTCGACCAAATACCACTTGAGCAGATGAACACATCGATGACGATCAACGCCACCGCGCCTTGGCTGCTGGCATTGTATATAGCCGTCGCAGAGGAACAGGGTGCCAACGTATCGCAACTGCAAGGTACGGTTCAGAATGACATCATCAAGGAATACCTGTCGCGTGGCACCTATATATGCCCGCCAAAACCATCATTGAAGTTGATCACAGACGTTGCGGCCTATTGCTATAGCAATGTTCCGAAATGGAACCCGATGAATGTTTGTTCCTACCACTTGCAAGAGGCCGGAGCGACGCCAGAGCAGGAATTGGCATTTGCGCTGGCGACTGCACAGGCGGTTCTGGATGGGTTAAAAGGTCAAGTGCCCGAAGAAGACTTTCCCCGTCTGGTCGGCAGGATTTCCTTTTTCGTCAACGCGGGTATCCGCTTTGTCACTGAAATGTGCAAAATGCGAGCGTTTGTCGACCTATGGGATGAAATCTGCGCAACCCGTTACGGCGTCACTGATCCGAAATACCGCCGGTTTCGCTATGGGGTTCAAGTCAACTCGCTTGGTCTGACCGAGCAGCAGCCGGAAAACAACGTCTATCGCATACTCATCGAAACGCTTGCTGTAACATTATCAAAAAACGCGCGCGCCCGTGCTGTTCAATTGCCTGCATGGAACGAAGCCTTGGGGCTGCCGCGCCCTTGGGATCAGCAATGGTCAATGCGCATGCAGCAGATTCTGGCGTATGAAACGGATTTGCTGGAATTTGGCGATCTGTTTGATCAAAACCCGGCGGTTGATGCAAAGGTCGAAAACCTGAAAGACGGTGCGCGCGCCGAGTTGGCTAATCTGGAGAGCATGGGCGGTGCGATCTCGGCTATCGAATACATGAAATCCCGACTGGTAGAATCCAATGCAGAACGGCTTAACAAAATTGAATCCGGGGAAACCACGGTTGTTGGGGTGAACAAATTTACCACAACCGAGCCCTCGCCTCTGATTGGTGATGATGGTGGCATCATGGTTGTCGATCCGGCAAGCGAAGCCGATCAGATCGGCCGATTGAACCAATGGCGCAGCGAGCGTAACGCGGATGCAGTGCAGGCTGCCTTGACCGCGCTGCGAGAAGCCGCCCGCGTGGGCTCCAATATCATGGAGCCATCAATTGCCGCTGCAAAGGCTGGCGTAACCACCGGCGAATGGGCCGAGCAGATGCGCATTGTATTTGGGACATATCGCGGACCGACCGGCGTTTCCGGGTTAGTGTCCAACAAAACCGAAGGTCTGGATGAAATTCGCAACGCCGTGGATGCCGTCAGCGACAAATTGGGGCATCGTCTAAAGCTACTGGTCGGCAAACCCGGATTGGACGGGCATTCTAACGGAGCTGAGCAAATAGCTGTCAGGGCTCGCGACTGCGGAATTGACATCGCCTACGATGGCATTCGACTGACACCGCAAGAAATTGTTGACGCTGCGATTGCCGAAAATGCTGACGTCATCGGGCTCTCGATCCTATCAGGTAGCCATGTTTCTTTGGTAGAAGATGTTATCAAAATAGCGAAAAATTGCGGAATTGAGCATACTCCCATTATCGTTGGTGGAATTATTCCGGACGACGACATCTCTAAATTGCAAGAATTAGGGGTTGCAATTATCTATACTCCAAAAAACTTTAAGTTGAATGCAATCATGTTTGATGTCGTTTCACTGGTTGATAAAAGACTAATTTCAGAAAGCGCAATCGAAAACCAAATATGATGCTGAACAGATTCATTGTTCTTGTTACTTTGGGCGATATCGAATCACTAAATGTCCCAAAATGTTGTAGGAGTATGAATATGTCGGTCAAACTAGAAAAAATGAGTCGCATAGAGCTGATTGAGTTAAGAAAGGACGTCGACAAGGCAATTTTGGAAGCGGACGACCGTGATCGCCGCGACGCGCTGAATGCAGCTGAGCAAGCAGTTGCGAAATATGGTTTTTCTTTAAGTGAGATTTCTGGCGGCAAAGGACGCGGCAAGGGCAAGCGCGGTAAGGCTGTTGCAAAATATCGCAATCCCTTAAATCATGAGCAAACCTGGTCCGGGATGGGCCGCAAACCGCATTGGATTCACGAAGCCCTTTCCAGCGGTGCCGACATTACAGATTTGGAAATCTGATCTGTAAAGGACAAAGCCAATGACAATTCATATTGGGGCAAAGCCCGGCGATATTGCTGAAACAGTTCTTTTGCCGGGAGATCCGTATCGTGCGAAATGGGCAGCCGAAACATTTTTAACTGATGTTCGTCTGGTCAATGAAACTCGTGGAATGCTTGGCTATACTGGAACCTGGAACGGCCATCAGGTAACAATTCAAGGCAGTGGGATGGGCATGCCATCGCTTTCCATTTATGTGAACGAATTGATCCGGGACTATGGTGTCAAAACGCTAATCCGTATCGGATCCTGTGGTGGAATGCAGGATCATGTAAAAGTGCGTGACGTTGTTGTGGCAATGTCTGCCAGCGCTATCAGCACCCCGTCACAGGCCATTTTCCGCGAATTCAATTTCACGCCATGCGCCGACTGGTCCCTGATCGAAGCGGCAGTTAAGGCCGCCAAGGCGAAAGGGACTACCACACATGTTGGGGGCGTTTATTCATCGGACGTATTTTATGACGAACGCGCCGATCTGAATGAACAGATGGTGCGTCACGGTATTTTGGGCGTTGAGATGGAAGCAGCCGAACTCTATATCCTGGCAGCACGTTACGGGCGTAGGGCTTTGGCAGTTCTGACTGTTTCGGATCACCTAACAACCGGAGAGGCCCTGCCCGCAGATCAACGCGAGCGCAGCTTTGGCGATATGGTCGAAATTGCTTTGGCCGCTGCCTTTGACAGCTAATGTAATAGGCCGGGCAAATTGTCCGGCCTATTAAGTCGCCCCATGTGAGCCATCATAACCGTTTGGGCCTGGCGAACACCATTCACCTAACGCGCCAACGGGTGGCTCAAAAACTTCCACCAGCAAGGGATAGCAGGCGGCGGCGTCACTTGAATGCTCAGAAGAGCAATCGCCTCCGGGACACGCGCTTAGCCCGCCCAGCAGGTCAATTTCAGCGAAGAACTCCAGATAGTCACCCGGCCTGACCGGACTTGCCTTCATGAAATACTGCCCGGTATCTCGGGTAAACCCTGTGCACATAAATACGTTCAACACATCATGAATCATTGGTTCGGCCTCTACGCGGGGTATCTCCAGATGATCAGCCAAAGCGCGGGTCAGATTGGAATGACAGCAGTGATGATACTGGCTTCCCGTCAATAGATTGCCGGTATAGGGATCGCAACGCGTCCCGATCACGTCATGTACTGATCCGCCAAAGGCATCGATCCCATACCAACCCAGCGTGTCCTCAATGATCGTCGCCATTGGACGCATATTCGGAAAACTGCTCCACATCCGGTCACCAACCGTCAGATGCGTGCCGTGTAACGCGCGGGTTTTACCGGAATAAAACCTTTCGGACAGGTCCTGCGCATTCCACAGATTAAAATCACCCACCTGTGGGCCTTCGACAGAGGTAATGCGAAAGAAATGACCCGCGGGGGCATGGAACATAGATGCCTCACGCGGATCAACCAGAACTTCGTCAGTTTTTTGCGCCCGCAGACGCGCCGTTTGATAAAGCTGCAAATCAGGCTGCGGCAAATCCTCAACCGGATAACAAATCACCGGAGCAATAGCGCGGCGGGTTGCTGCGTCCTCTGGTTCGCCCATCAAACCGCGCGCTCAACCATCAACTTTTTAATCTCAGAAATTGCCAGGGCCGGATTCAGACCTTTGGGGCAGGTCTTTGCGCAGTTCATGATAGTGTGGCAGCGATAAAGCTTGAATGGATCTTCCAATTCGTCCAACCGCTCTCCGGTTGCTTCGTCTCGGCTGTCGATGATCCATCGATAGGCATGCAACAACGCGGCTGGCCCAAGATAACGATCGCCATTCCACCAATAAGACGGGCACGAGGTCGAACAGGACGCGCACATGACGCATTCATAAAGACCATCCAGCTTTTTGCGATCCTCAATGGTCTGTTTCCATTCTTTCGCCGGTCGGTTGGTTTTGGTCTCCAACCAAGGCATGATCGAAGCGTGTTGGGCATAGAAATGCGTCAAGTCCGGTATAAGATCGCGGACTACTTCCAAATGTGGCAGCGGATAGATTTTCACATCGCCCTTTACCTCGTCCAAGCCGTAAATACAGGCAAGTGTGTTGATCCCGTCGATATTCATCGCACAGGACCCGCAGATACCTTCGCGGCAGGACCGGCGGAAGGTCAGCGTCGGATCAATCTCATTCTTGATCTTGATCAACGCATCCAGGATCATTGGGCCGCAGGTGTCCATGTCGACAAAGTAAGTATCCACACGCGGGTTGGCACCATCATCCGGGGTCCAGCGGTAGATCTGAAACTTACGTACGTTTGTGGCTCCATCGGGTTTGGGCCATGTTTTCCCGGTGGTGATGCGGGAATTTTTAGGCAAGCTCAGCTGAACCATTATGTCGCCTCCAACGTGATAAGAGCCCGTAACTTCCGGGAAAATTTGCTTACAAGCCAAAACAGCGTCTGGCCGCGATGCGTGATGCTATGAATTGCCACTGTTCTGGTCCTGCTCAATATCAGAATGTACGCGCTTTGGGTGCTACCCGTTCAAGATTGATCCCACCTTCATTTTCAGTTGTCAGCGGATCAGTGATCACCGGACGATAGCTCAGGTCGACCTGTTTGCCAGTGATGTGTGAAATGGTATGGACGCGCCAATTTTCATCGTCCCGCTCGCTGTGATCCTCATGCGCATGGGCTCCGCGGCTTTCGGTGCGTGCAGCAGCCCCGGCAATTGTTGCCAATGCATTTGGCATCAGATTTGTCAGCTCAAGCGTCTCCATCAGATCACTATTCCAGATCAACGACCGATCCGTCACTTTCAGATCGTCCAATTTGGCGGCGATGCCGTCCATTTTTTCGGTGCCGTCGGCCAACGATTTAGTGGTACGGAACACTGCGGCATCGGCCTGCATGGTTTTCTGCATTTCCAGACGCAACTCAGCCGTCGCAACACCACCGTTAGCATTGCGCAGCCCGTCAAACCGGTCAAACGCAGCATCAATACTGGATTGGTTCAAGACTGGGTTGGGTGCTTCTGGGTCGACAACCTTGCCTGCCCGGATAGCGGCAGCACGACCAAACACAACAAGGTCGATCAGCGAATTTGACCCAAGTCGATTGGCCCCATGGACCGAAGCACATCCCGCTTCGCCCACCGCCATCAGACCGGGAACCACAGCATTGGAGTCGTCCTTTGTGGGGTTCAGCACTTCGCCCCAGTAATTGGTTGGAATACCGCCCATATTGTAGTGCACAGTTGGCAATACCGGAATCGGCTCTTTGGTAACGTCTACGCCTGCGAATACCCGCGCGCTTTCGGAAATGCCCGGCAGGCGTTCGTGCAATGCCTCGGCCGGCAGGTGGGCCAGGTTCAGGTGCAAGTGGTCACCATCCGGGCCAACGCCGCGCCCTTCGCGGATCTCCATGGTCATGGACCGGGACACGTAATCGCGCGGCGCGAGGTCTTTGTATTGCGGCGCATAGCGTTCCATGAACCGTTCGCCTTCGGAATTGGACAGATACCCACCCTCGCCACGCGCACCTTCAGTAATCAAACAGCCTGAACCGTAGATACCTGTCGGGTGGAACTGAACGAATTCCATATCCTGCAATGCCAATCCGGCCCGTGCGACCATGCCGCCGCCATCACCAGTGCAGGTATGCGCCGATGTAGCGCTGAAAAATGCCCGGCCATAGCCGCCCGTGGCCAGCACTACGGTTTTGGCGTTGAAGACATGCATGGTGCCATCGTCCAGCTTCCAGCAGACGACGCCCTGACATTGCCCGTCTTCGGACATGATCAGATCAATGGCGAAATACTCGATATAGAATTCGGCGTTATTTTTCAGCGATTGTCCATAAAGCGTATGCAAAATCGCATGGCCAGTCCGGTCTGCGGCTGCGCATGTACGCTGAACTGCCGGGCCTTCGCCAAATTCAGTGGTGTGGCCGCCGAATGGCCGTTGGTAAATTTTACCTTCTTCGGTGCGTGAAAACGGCACTCCGTAATGTTCCAGCTCGTACACGGCTTTTGGAGCATGACGCACAAGGTATTCCATGGCGTCCATATCGCCGAGCCAGTCTGACCCTTTGATCGTGTCATACATATGCCACTGCCAGTTGTCCGGTCCCATGTTGGACAGCGACGCAGCAATGCCGCCCTGTGCTGCAACAGTATGCGATCGCGTCGGGAACACTTTGGTCACGCAAGCAGTGCGCAGCCCTTGTTCAGCCATCCCAAGCGTCGCGCGCAACCCTGCGCCACCTGCCCCTACAACCACAACATCATAGTCATGGGTTTCATATTCATAAGCCGCCATAGTCAGTCTCTTCCGTTCGGGCTCTTAAAGAGCGATGCGGGCAATAGCGAACAGGCCAACAACGGCCACACCCCGCCAGATCAGCGCATTAGCAATCAACAGCCGCTGTTGTGTACGATGGTCGGGAACATAATCCTCAATCACCACCTGAAGTCCCAGACGTAAATGACTGAACACAGCCCAGATGAACATGATCGCAATCAACGCCGGAGCAGGGCGGGAGTAGGTCTCGATCACAGCTGCGTGCCCGGACCCCAGTGCCCCAATGAATGTGTAAAGAAACAGAACAGTCAGGGGGATCAACGCAATGGCTGTCAGGCGCTGTTGCACAAAATGTTCGGTGCCTGATTTTGCAGACCCAAGCCCCGCTACCCGTTTGTATTCGGTCAGAAAAGACATGCCGTTCTCCCTATATCGCAAGAATGACGGTTAAGATTGTCATCACGATGGACAGCGCAATAACGATTTTGCCGCTGCGCGTGGATTCGCCAATTCCCATACCAACACCCGCATCCCAGCGCAGATGCCGGATGCCGTTGAAAAAGTGAAACCAGAGCGCCCAAAGCGAAGCGACCATAACCATCACTCCGACCCAGGAGGTCAAAATGCCATCTATGAATGCAAATTGATCCGCACCTGTAGCCGCAGCAATGAACCACCAGACAATCAGGACGGCTGTGACCGACATACCAACGCCAGTGATCCGATGAAGGATCGAGAGGACCGATGTGATCTGAGGGCGGTAGATAGATATATGAGGCGAAAGCGGTCGATTTCCGCGATTTGCATCTGCACCCATGATGGCTCCTTTCCGGATTCCGGTTGGCTTACGCTCTTTTTAAGGGTTTTTTCTGAACTGTCACGACCGAGGATCACTTGTGAGTAAACTTTTTGTTGGGTACTTACAATTTCTCATCAATTAGTGATCACAGTATTTAGTCGTGTGATCACAAAGAATGCAAATCATGATGGTATCCCGCAAATTGGCAGACTCAATATTGCCCATCTCTTTGGAAAGATCAGGTTAATTGCCGGAGAAGTGTCTTTGGGGATCGTTGCCGTTCTATTGTAGCTGCACCGTCTGCTGTGTCACCTCGCGCAATAACTTCCTTCGGATGCTGTCTGGATAATCATCAAATCCGCTTGCACTCATTACAAAAGCGCCGTCGCCAACAATGACATTTTCATAGAAATAGGCCGTCAAATCGGGCTCACTTTCCTCAATTGCAATAGCATTCACAGTTATCTTGGCTGTTCGCAATTTCGGGCGAAGTGTTGCTGGTTCTATACCCTCATTTGAATACCCGTCGCCAGAAAGGTCGATCAAATGACGTGAACAATCGGGCACCAATTGGAACTCTTTCATGGAATAGGCCAGTGCTTCCCCAATGGCGGTTGAAAAATTACGCCATTCGCGTGGGGCGGCCTGAACTCTGTTGGCGAATGCCTCGAGTTCTGGGAAACTGTGCAGAGCTGTCCACGGAATGGTGATCTGCTGGCGACTGGATCCAGTCCATTGCACCAACATAACCTTGGCCTGCGCGCGCACCAGAGCGTCAGATACAATCGGATCGCGCAGCCCATCGGCCAGCCCGTCCATCTGAATGCGAAATTCACTGGACTCAACCGAACCCGAGACGTCTACGGCCAACAATAGCGCAAGGTCGCAAGCATACACCGAAACCGGGGCGCACAAACTTAGTACTACGCTGATGACACGCAAGGTAAACATATGAGAACTCTAGCGCGTGGATTTGAAGATACCCATCACAATCGCGCAATCAAATGGCGCGTGGGTTTTCACCCACCCTACGGTAAATCGTCACCCGTTGTTAAACCGGCATCAAAGCCCAGTAATCCATATCCAAAAGGACATCAGGCAGGTATTTGCCATCCTCTCCTCGTAGCTGAAACGGATCGCCGCCCCGGGTTGCAACCAACCGCAGCCGGATTGCGCCAACACCCGGTGCTGAGGTCTCGGCTTTGTCGAGGACTTCGGACCAGGCCCGGACCGTATCACCGGCAAAACAGGGGTTGGCATGCGCGCCCGCATTAAGACCGACAACCATCTGCGCATTGGCCAGCCCGTTAAAGGACAAGGCCCGTGCCATTGAAATGATATGCCCACCATATATCAGCCGCTTGCCATCTGGGCGGGCAGTGGCATCAAAATGCACCTTTGCCGTATTCTGCCAAAGGCGTGTTGCCATCATATGTTCGGCTTGCGAAATGGTTACGCCATCTACGTGATCAATCTGTTCACCGACTGTATAGTCGTTCAGCCTGTGCGGCTCTCCTGCCAATGCAAAATCATAATCGGTGAAATCCAATCCCTCTGGGATCACTAGATCTGATGGGGCCAATAGCTTCTTCAGCACTGGTACAACTGTCGCTGGCGCAGATGCACCCAAATCGTTTTTGCGCACCATCACCCAGCGCACATAGTCCAGCACAGTTTCATCGTGCTGGTTGGTGCCTTTCGTACGCACATAAACAACGCCAGTTTTTCCGCTGGAATTCTGTTTTAACCCGATGACCTCGGACGTGGCCCGCAAGGTATCTCCGGCATAGACGGGTCGAACCCATTGCCCTTCTCCATAGCCAAGATTGGCAACGGCGTTCAGCGACACATCCGGGACCGTCTTGCCAAATACCATGTGAAACGCCGCCATGTCGTCAATCGGACTGCAAGGCAGACCACAAGACCGGGCGAATTCGTCCGAGGAAAAAAGCGCGTGGCGCGCCGGATAAAACGCATGATAAAGAGCCCGTTCGCCCCCCGACACAGTCCGGGGCACTGCATGGGTCAGCACATCACCAACCGCATAATCCTCGAAAAAGCGACCCGGATTGGTTTTGGCCATTCACTGTTCTCCCAGTTTCATATCGGCAGTATAGGGCGTGGTGACCTCTTTGATCACCGCCTGCCCGCAGCGCATGACGCCGCGTGCGGCATCATAGGCATAGGTTGGATCGCCGTGCAGCGACCAGCCCTTGGCCAAGGCATCACTGACCTTGTGGCAAAAGGCTGACGTATCGTCTTCGGTTAAAAGCCGGTAAAGCGTACTCATGACGGGAAAGGCCATACGCCAAGCCAGCCGTGAATAAAGCCAATGACCATCATAATGACGAAGGATGCGACAAGGAAAATGACGTCCTTGCTAAATGCTCCGGGCTCTCCCGGTGACCATTCTGGTTCGGCACTATTGACGACCCTGACCTGAACAAGCGCCCAAAGTAGTAGCCCACCAAACAGGATGATACCCGCCAAATCGCCGTTCACCAGCAAGTGTGCCACTGCCCAAGCCATGAATCCCACCAGCATCGGGTGCCGCATCTTGTTCAGAAGAACACCCTTCTTCGGTGCCGGGCTCATCATGAAGATGGCGATCAATACCAGCAGGTTGTTGATGTGAATCATGAAACCCGGGGGCGACCAAACATAGATAAAGGGAGCTGCGCGAAAGCCAATCACCATCAACACAATCCCCGTCACAACGCCTAAGGCTACCACGCCTTTGCCTCTGTCTCCCATTGCCGCGCGTTGCGCTGGCATAGCCCGCTTAAAGAAATGTGCCGCTGTCCAAGTCAACACACCTAAAATTAGTAATCCAAAGCCCATGTCTTGCTACTCCGCTTGCAGAACCTCTATTGCTTTTGCTTTTGCCAGAGTTTCATGTGCCGTGGCAACGTGCAGATTTTCAACGATGCGCCCATCGACCACCGCGACCCCCTGCCCTTGTGCTTCAGATTCCTCGAATGCTGCTATTTGGCGGCGTGCCAAATCAACCTCGGCCTCTGATGGTCCAAACGCGTCATTGGAGATTTTCACCTGCGCCGGGTGGATCAGGGTCTTGCCGTCAAACCCCATATCTCGCCCCTGCGCGCATTCCACGGCCAGCCCTTCATCATCCTTGTAGGCGTTATAGACTCCGTCAACGATCACCATGCCTTCGGCTTTGGCAGCAAGCAGACAAAGGCCCAGCCCGGTCAGCATCGGTTCGCGATCCGCGCGAAACCGGGTTTGCAATTCCTTGGCCAGATCATTTGTGCCCATCACCATGCCGGTCAGTTTCGGATGCGCCGCGATCTGGGGTGCATTCAACATGCCACGCGGGGTTTCCATCATTGCCCAGATCGGCATGTTACCTGTAATTGCAACCAGGGCATCAATATCCGCAGGGCTTTCGACTTTGGGCAGCAATACAACATCTGCCTTCATGTCCCGTGCAGCTTTGGCATCCGCCAGGCCCCACTCTGTATCCAGCCCATTAATCCGCACAATCCGCATGCGAGCTCCAAAACCGCCTGCAGTCAACGTTGATTTCAGCAAATCCCGTGCACTGTCTTTTTCTGCAGCGGTCACCGCATCCTCAAGATCAAAGATGATCGCATCAATGGGCAGGGTTTTCGCCTTTTCCAAAGCCCGCTCTTTTGAAGCAGGAATATACAGAACAGAACGATAAGGGCGTAGTCGAGCATCCATTGCGTCTCTCCAAAGTCATAAAGTTGCGCCACAAGGGGCATTTTCGAACGGAAAATTCAAGGGAAAAATCGCCGCGCCGCAGCATATGTGCGCGACGAACGGTCCGTTAACCATTTTGCAGTATCAGAAAGGCAAAGTTTTCCATGTCGGGCGAACCCCGGCTGGTGGATGGAAAAGGCAATTCGATGATAAAAACAGTGTTCAAAATGACAATGGGCCTGGGTGCGATGGTGCTGGCTGCACAGGATGTCTCGGCTGAAACGAACCGCAATTGTGCGTCACGTCCGATGGTACTGGAACGGTTGGCGAACGGGTATGGCGAAACACGGCAAAGCATTGGGTTAGGGAACAACAATGCTGTCATTGAAATGTTTGCGTCTGCTGAAACAGGCAGTTGGACGATCACAGTGACAAAACCGGATGGCGAAACCTGCCTTGTCGCGTCGGGGCGGTCTTATGAAAACCTGTCTGAAACGCTACCTCCACAGGGCAATGACGTTTGACGGCTCTCTAATCGGCAGGGTGCGTGGGTTTTCACCCACCCTACGCCAGTGCAACCCAGATCAGTTTGCTTTCGACGAAGCACAGAGCAACATAAGTAATCCCGAAAAACAGTCTATCTGACGCGGCATCCATCATCAGCAACATCGACGCCTGTTCTGGCCGAAGCATCAGCGCCAGAATCGATGTCGATGCAAACACCGCTCCGCCCCGAAACCACCCTTTCGAAAGGCCAGCAAACAACACCGTCGACACTGCCAGGCCAAAAAACACAACATTGAGTTCCAACATGCGCACGCCTTGAAAAATCGTTCCTGCACAAATGGCTTACCGTATCCGAAACGGGCCGAACAGAGCCTCCGCGCGCCCAAGCCGCAGTGCCTGACCCTTGCGTCGGAGGCCTTGACGTTCTAGCAACGCCCGAATTCATCGGACCGGAGACCTATTAAATGGCCAGACCCAAAATCGCACTTATCGGCGCAGGTCAGATCGGCGGCACGCTCGCCCATCTTGCTGCAATCAAAGAACTTGGCGACGTTATCCTGTTTGACATCGCCCCAGGAACGCCCGAAGGCAAAGCGCTCGACATTGCCGAGGCAGGTCCTGCCGAAGGGTTTGACGCCAATTTGTCCGGCACACAATCCTATGCCGATATCGCAGGTGCGGACGTTTGCATCGTTACCGCAGGTGTACCCCGCAAACCTGGGATGAGCCGTGATGACCTGCTGGGCATCAACCTGAAAGTTATGAAATCCGTTGGCGAAGGCATCCGCGATCACGCGCCGAACGCGTTTGTGATCTGCATCACCAACCCGCTGGATGCGATGGTCTGGGCCTTGCGCGAATTTTCTGGCCTGCCGCACAATATGGTTTGTGGCATGGCTGGTATTCTGGACAGTGCGCGATTCCGGCACTTCCTTGCGGACGAGTTCGGGGTGTCGATGCGCGATGTCACGGCCTTTGTTCTGGGCGGCCACGGCGACACGATGGTGCCTTTGGCACGCTACTCTACTGTTGCCGGTATTCCGTTGCCTGATCTGGTATCGATGGGTTGGACAACTCAGGACAAACTGGATGCAATCATTCAGCGTACCCGTGACGGCGGTGCCGAAATCGTTGGCCTGCTGAAAACCGGGTCGGCGTTTTATGCCCCTGCAACCAGCGCCATCGAAATGGCCGAAGCATTCCTCAAAGACCAGAAACGCGTGCTGCCCTGTGCTGCCTATGTGGATGGTGCATTGGGACTGAATGGTATGTATGTGGGTGTCCCCACCATAATCGGCGCCGGTGGCATTGAAAAAGTCATCGACATTCAAATGTCCGACGACGAACAGGCAATGTTTGATAACTCGGTTGCCGCTGTGAACGGACTGGTTGACGCCTGCAAAGGAATTGACCCTTCGCTGGCATAGGCCGCACAACTAATCATACGAAAAGGGGCCAGTTGATTTCAGCTGGCCCCTTTTTTTTGTGGCCAGCCAAACCTTCTGGTAATTTCCGGCGATCAGAAATACGCTGCCTCGGCAGATGTCAAAAACAACCCCGAGGCCATCATGATCCAAACCCAGCGCCACACATATTCTGATGGAAAAGCCACCTATTCCGGCTGGATTTCCTGGGACACATCTCGGTCAGAACCAGCCCCCGGTGTCATGGTCGCCCATGCTTTTGGCGGTCAGGGTGATTTTGAAAAAGATCGCGCCGAAGATCTGGCCCGACTTGGGTATGTTGGCTTTGCTATAGACTATTATGGCGAGGGTCGACGTGCCGAAACCCATGAGCAAGCCCTTGCGCTGATGGCCGAAGTTAACGCGGACCGTGCCGACCTGGCCAGTCGTATGACGGCAGCTTTGGATTCGCTGAAATCCCTGGATCAGGTTGATATCAACCGAGTTGCTGCGATTGGATATTGTCTGGGAGGCAAGGCAGTACTGGATCTGGCCCGCTCAGGAGCGCGGGTAAATGCCGTTGTTTCACTGCATGGCGTGTATGATCCACCGTCAGAGCTAAATCCAAAAATCACCGCATCAGTCTTGGTGCTGCACGGCTGGGATGATCCGTTGTGCCCGCCAAACATGGTGCAAGCACTGGCGACTGAGATGACTAAAAGCTGTGATGACTGGCAAATCCTTGCTTTTGGCCTGACTGGCCATTCATTCACCGATCCAACCGCCAACGCACCACAGGACGGCATTTTCTATCAGGCACGTTCAAACCGCCGGGCTTGGGACGCGCTAACCAGATTTTTAGACGAACAGATCGGAGCCGCTGACTAATTCGTCGGTAGACGTGGTGAACGAATCGCCTTTTTCCATTTCGCAGTAATATTTGTGATCACACTTTTTTTCGTGTGATCACAAATGTCATGTTTTACGACAAAATCCTTTGCCTAGACCAAAAATCACTTAACCTTGCATCAATAACATCTCTATACCAACGGCAATCGTAGTTTAGACGGGACAGCATTCATGAACATCCACGAATACCAGGCCAAAGCCCTATTGCGCAGCTTCGGGGCTCCGGTTTCGGACGGCCGCGTCGTTTTGCGCGCGGAAGACGCCAAAACAGCTGCTGGTGAACTCGACGGCCCACTTTGGGTCGTCAAAGCGCAAATCCACGCTGGCGGACGCGGAAAAGGCACCTTCAAAGAGGCCGATGCCGGCGAACAAGGCGGTGTCCGCCTGACCAAATCGGTGGAAGAGGCCGCAGCCGAGGCGCGTAAAATGTTGGGCCGTACGCTGGTGACCCATCAGACCGGCCCCGTCGGCAAACAGGTCAATCGTATCTATATCGAGGACGGCGCGGGAATCGAAACCGAGATGTACCTCGCGCTGCTGGTTGATCGTGTGTCCAGCCGCATCAGCTTTGTCTGCTCGACTGAGGGCGGCATGGACATCGAACAGGTCGCGGCGGATACGCCCGAAAAAATCCTGTCGTTCAATGTCGATCCGGCCACTGGCTATCAGGCATTCCACGGCCGCCGCATTGCATTTGCCTTGGGGCTGTCGGGCAAACAGGTCAAACAATGTGTTGGTCTGATGGGTCTGCTGTACAAAGCGTTCCTTGAAAAAAACATGGAGATGCTTGAGATCAACCCGCTGATCGTCACCGATGCGGGCGACCTTAAAGTGTTGGATGCCAAGATCAGCTTTGACGACAACGCGCTTTACCGTCACCCGGATGTGGCTGAACTGCGCGATGATACCGAAGAAGACCCGAAAGAGCTGGAAGCCAGCAAATACGACCTGAACTATATCGCGTTGGACGGCGAAATCGGCTGCATGGTCAACGGTGCCGGTCTGGCGATGGCGACTATGGACATCATCAAACTTTATGGCTCGGAACCGGCCAACTTTCTGGACGTAGGCGGCGGCGCGACCAAAGAAAAGGTCACCGAGGCGTTCAAGATCATCACGTCAGACCCACAGGTCAAAGGCATTCTGGTCAACATCTTCGGCGGTATCATGCGCTGCGATGTGATTGCCGAGGGCGTCGTGTCTGCGGTGAAAGAGGTCGGGTTGAAGGTCCC
>PIVL01000061.1 GCA_003354145.1 Paracoccaceae bacterium | reverse complement strand
ATGTCCGGCTTGCCGGTTTTCTCAGAGAACGCTTCGGGCTGACCTTTGCACCAACCGAAACACAACCGACCGGCAACCGTAATCGAGTCGATGAAGATGGTCTGGTAGCGTTCCAACGCAGTCGGATCGCCGTATTTGGCGCAGACGGCATCATAATGCGTCTGGCTGTAAGTCTGGTCATCGCGCAACGCCGGGTTTGGCCCGCCGATGAATACTGCAAAATCCCGGCAGTCCTTCCATGTGCGGGGCCGGATCGTGTCACCCTGCCAGCCCTCGATAGCAAGATCACCTGCCTCGAGATCCATGAACAATGTGCTGGCGGTATCGAGCGTCCAGAGCAGGCTGGTCTTGCCAATACCGCTGCCGCCGAAAATGCAGCCTTTGATACCGCGAGGCTCAGCCAGGCGCTGATCAGCGGTGATGATGGGAAAGCTCATTGCCCCACCTCCTGGCTGACCAGTTCGATCTTGAGCGCGCCGGGTTTGACCGTGCGGGCGGGCTCAAAATCCTGGCGAAGATATTCTGGCCAGGCGGTGTATTTGCGCTCGGAAACCTTGAAGCTGGTGTCGATGTATTCGTCCGGGTCTTCACCGCCATCGCGGATACGTTTCGCCAGGCTGGCAAGCTGGCTCTGATCCCAGGCGATGCGCTTGGGCAGATCGGCGACAATGGTGAAATCCCCATCGTCAAAGCGAACCGTGCCGGTGTCTTTGCCTGCGGCCTGACGTTCTTCCGCTGCGCGGCTGGCATAGCGGAGGCTCAACGCCCCATCGAGACGGGCCTTCACGGCCTTGTCGTGCTTCAGGCGCTCATCGATCTCGCGCTGCAGGATCGCCAACAGTTCAACCGGCAGTTCGGCGACGGTCTGCGGTGGCAGCGACATCAGATCATCGACGCGCGGAGCGTTTGCGGGGTACGGCATGTAGGGATCTCCAGGTTGGGCATAAAGGGATTGAAAAGGGGTCATCAGGCGGCCTCCTCCAGAAGCAGAAGCTTGGAAAGTGAGACAGCGGCGGATTTGGGTTTAGGCCGGGCAATGGCGACGTAGGCGAACTGGCCGATGCCGATGCGTTCTTGGACCAGATGCACGAGGCCCTGTTCGGCAGCGCAGAAGGCACTATTGGCAAGCTTGCCAAGTTCGGCCCGTTCCTTGTCGGAAAGCCCGGTGATTTGGGCGAAGGTGTCCAGCGCCAGAAACCCACGATGGTATTGCAGCCGGTCACCGGGCTCCGCTTGCTGGACCCAGGCCAGAAACCCGACATCACTCATCCGCAACTCGCACGGTGCCACGATGGTTACAGCGTTGCGGCGTCGGCGGGATTTGAAGATCGGCGCGTTCATTGGCCAATTCCGATCTCGACCACGGTTCCGCTCACCAAGCGGTTCTGCGCCATCAGGGCGCGAGCTTCCTCCAGGCGCTTGAGTTCATGCGCCTCGATGTCCTCAAGCCGGTAAACAACGCGGCCGCCAAGCTTGATGAAGGTCGGGTCTTTGCCGGTCCAGCGCCAGCGCTCCAGCGTGCGGGGTGAAACATTCCAGCGAGCCGCCAGCTCGATCTGGGAAAGGTGTCTGATTGTCATCGTTGTCTCCTTGGGCAGTGTTCGTGAACCTGCGGAGACATTCGCTGATGGGATGAGGGAAAACCGAGGGGGGTGATGAGGGAAAAACCGAGGGAAAATCGGATTTCCTCAAAAAAATCGCAAAGATGATCAGCATGAAAAGCATGTGCTTTCAGCGAGCCGCGGCGCTCCAAAGTCCTGTTTTTACGTTATATATTGGTGAAGTTGGTAGTGCTGGAACGAAAAAGGCCGCCAGGAATATTTCCTGACGGCCCTGAGGGAAAAATGAGGGAAGAACTCAGGGAACGAATCCCCACAAGCCGTTCTGCGACTTGAGATATGGTTCAAGTAGCGCCCACAGCTTGTCGCCAAAGGCTTTTCGCAAGGTCATTGCCCCGGCCTGTGCTTCGTCCAGCAAAACCTGTGCCCGAAATCTCGAACCGGAATGATACCCTTCTACCAGTCGACGGATGATCGCGATGTGAATATCCGAGCGAAAATCCACGGTGACATTGCCGTTGATGATCAGCCTGCGCCCATCCGGCGACAGCCAGATCGGTGCGTCAATGTCCGGCAGCGGCACCTGATCCACCCGCGCGGCCAAAATGTCCGGGTGAATTGCCATCCCCTTGTCGAAATCCAGCACGTCATGGAGCGAAACGATCAGATGCCCCGGCAACTGCAAGGGTGCAGTTCTTTCGGGCCGCGTTGTCGTCAACAACAAGCGCAAGCCTTTGACCGGGCGTCGCTGCGCCATTTCCTTCACCTGCGCCCAGACCGCCGGGACATTGAGCCGCTTTGCAAACCAGACCGGTAGTGGGCGCTGGCGCTGCCCCGGTCGAATATCACCCATCTCCCAGAGAACATCATCGATCAGGGGCCGCGGCGGGCGGCGCTGCCCGACGGCTAAATTGCCGAACACTTGTTCAAAAAACCGTTCCATCCGGATCGCGTAGATGCGCATTTCTTCTTCCGGCACGGTAACCCAGCCGGACCTACCGCTGAAATACGCATAGGCTCCCAGATCCTCCGACCATTCCACCGCCACCGGAATATCCTCGTGATCGTCCATGTCACTTACTTCAAGCGCCAGGCCAACGGCCTCAAGCAGGTCGGCCCTCTCGATTTGCGTCCGGACGGCGCGACGGCAAAGGCTCAAAATGTGATGCGTGGTCCGCCCGCCGGTATTTTCGACCAGACCGAAGATAAATTTCGAGGCAAAATTATCAAGCATCCTCGATCACCGCTTCCAGATCATGGTCACCCAGGTCGCTATCGGCCAGAAGCCCCCACCGGCGCAGGTATTTCTCTTTGATCAACTGCTCCCGGGCGGTCATGCCTTTCAGATTACAGCCGGTCGGGGTGGTGATCGTCAGTGAAATGACCTTGCCGCGCGGTTCTGTGGCGGTTGGCCCGAACTTGACCGAAATCTTCGCGTAAGCCACCGTCCAACCCCCACTTAGCGGACTGTCACTCGGAAACCTGTGAGCCGCGGTTTCCCAGATCGTGCGATTTCCAAGGGCGCTCTTTTCAAGTGTGAACCGATCCGGAACTTCATCATTTGCCACCAGTCGCAATGCCGTCACCGTCACCGCCTCGATTCCGTCCTCGAAATCCCGCGCAAAACTGTGGGGCTGCAACAGCAAGTTCAGATCATACTTCAGAACTGGCAGCCGCTTTTGCTCGAACGGCAAGCCCAGCAGGTCACGTGCCATGAACCTTGTCAGATCAATACGGGTGTCCTTACGATCGGCAATGACCTCGATCGCGCCGGTGTCTGGTTCATAGGTCAGGGCCGCTTCATACACCGGCTTGTCGACATGGCGGGTCAGATTTCCGGCGTTGCTGAACCGCAGCGCAGCCCCGGGGCGACCCTCGCGGTAGATCGCCACTTGGATCAGCTTTGCCATTTCGTCGTCATGACCAAGGCGCTGGCGTTCAAAGACATCAACCTGGACATTCTGCGTGCGGAACCGTCCCCGGATCGCGGCCGTAAAGGCCGCAAGCGCCGCCGGGTCGGTTGACACCTCACAGTTTTCCGCCAAAACAAACCCGTCCCAGGCCCGGCCATGCCGCCGGTGGTCGGTGTACAGCACCTCTTCGGCTTTGCGAAAACTCCCGGGCTCAATCAGGAAAACCCAGAGCGAACAGGCGTACCCGACCTCGAGAGCGTCAAATGTCGCTCGATCCTGCACCACACTCAGCAGAGCTGTATTCCCAGCTTCATTGGCCAGATTGCAAACGCGTTCCGCATCAAGCAGAAACTGCGCCTTTTCCGTCTCCTCCATCTCGTTGACCGCCTTCAACAGTGGCTGGACGACATCGGCCTCTTCCCCTTTCCAGTTGATCGTGACCGGCAGATTGAACGCCGCCGCCTCGAAGTAGGCGCGGAGGGCTGGTACTGGCGTTTTACGCAAAAAGGTCGAGATTGATGCCATGAGCGATGTCCTTTCAAACGGCGGTATTGGGGCTGGGGAGCTTTGGACATACCGTGAACATCGCTACTGTGATATGTGGAATTCTTCTTTTTTTACCCGGTCATATAACAAAGGAGAAAACACCCATAACGGGAACAAAGCCCACAGCTTATCCACAGATGGCGGGCAGGTTAGTGCGATGAAATCGGCACGAGTGATTCGGATTCGCGTGATCAGATCGCTTCAGGAAGGCTATTGCGATGCAGCCCGGAACGATTCTGACTCGCCTCTCTACGCAAATCACCGCAGCACTACGTTAAGCGATTGACTGCGCTTGTTTTATTAACCTGCACGGCTATCGTCTGCCAATCTTCCCAACCAACGAGACGTTGCCATGAACCACCCCCGATCCGGGCCCAATCCCCTGTCCCCAGATGCCATGTCCACCGACGCGCGGCTTAGCGAGACTGGCCGCATTCTCGCCGCCGGTTTGATCCGGATGGGGTGCGCAAAGTCCAGTTCTTTATCTGCCAATGTTGGAGACAGCTTCCTCGACTTTGCCTCGGGCGCGAGCGGTCATGAGGCGGCAAACCAGTCTCACAAAAGAGGACAGAAATGAATATGCAAAACACCACCACAGGCACTCCCCCCGACACCAACGCAATGGTGCTCGGCCGCCTGGCGGCGCTGAAGGCCATGAGCATTCCGGAATTGAAAACGCAATGGCGGAACCTGTTTCAGACCGAGGCTCCCAACAACAGCCGCGCCTTTTTGGAGTTTCGTCTGTCATACCGCATTCAGGAACTGATTTACGGCGGGCCAAACCGGGCCACACGGCGCGCCCTTGATCTGCTGGCGGATGAGGTTGAGGGCAAAGCCACACGCAAATCGCAGATCGCGGATCCGCGCATGCCGGTCATCGGCACCAGGCTGATCCGAGAATGGGATGGGGTTGAACATACAATCACGGTTCTGAAAGGCGGGTTTGACTGGCAGGGGCGCAGATTCAAATCGCTTTCCGCCGTCGCGCGCGAAATCACCGGCACCCGCTGGAACGGTTACCGGTTCTTCGGGCTAGGCAACACTCGGAAGGACAACTGATGGCCCGAACACCACAGACACCACCAAAGCGGCTACGCTGCGCCATTTACACCCGCAAATCCTCGGAAGAAGGCCTGGAACAGGAGTTCAATTCTCTCGATGCCCAACGCGAATCTTGCGAAGCCTATATCGCCAGCCAGCGTTCCGAGGGCTGGCGAGCCATGGCAGAGCGTTATGATGACGGTGGGTTTTCCGGCGGTACGCTGGACCGACCGGGGCTCACTATGCTGCTCGAGGATGTGAAGGACGGGTTGGTTGATGTGATCGTGGTTTACAAGATTGACCGCCTCAGCCGCTCGCTGATGGATTTTGCCAAGCTGGTCGAGGTGTTTGACACCCAGGACGTGACGTTCGTGTCCGTCACCCAGTCGTTTAATACCACAACCTCCATGGGGCGACTGACGCTGAATATCCTGCTGTCATTTGCCCAGTTTGAACGCGAAGTAACGGCAGAGCGGATCCGGGACAAGTTTGCCGCCTCGCGCAAACGCGGCATGTGGATGGGTGGCGTTGTGCCGCTTGGCTATGACGTGAAGGATCGAAAACTCGTCGTGAACGAGACCGAGGCCAAAACAATTCGCCATATCTTCACCCGCTTTGTGGAACTGGGCTCAGCTACGGTTTTGACCCGCGAATTGCGTGAGGGTGGCATTCGCAACAAAAGCGGGCGGTTGATGGACAAAGGGTTTATCTATCGCCTGCTGAACAACCGCCTCTATATTGGCGAGGCGGTGCACAAAGGCACATCCTACCCCGGCGAGCATAAGGCCATCATTGCCAAAGACCTCTGGGATCGGGTGCGTTCTGTCATGCAGGTCAGCCCTCGCCAGCGGGCGGCCAACACCCGGGCGCAAACACCGGCGCTGCTGAAGGGGCTGATCTTTACCAACACCGGCACCGCCATGACGCCAACCCACACCAAAAAGGGCAGCAGGCTTTACCGATACTATGTCTCGATGGACTGCATAAAAGGGCGCGAATCCGGCTTTGAGACCGCGCCGCGCCGTCTGCCCGCAGGTATGGTCGAGGATGTTGTGGTCGGTGAAATCCGCAAGCTGATCCGCACACCGGAGATGGTCGCACGCACGCTTGCGGCGCTGGCCAGCACCAAGGCCGAATGGGCGGAATCCGACGTCACCGCAGCCCTCACCAGTTTTGACAGCCTCTGGGATACCTTGTTTCCGGCCGAGCAGGCGCGCATCGTCCAATTGCTGGTCGCCCGCGTTACCATCAGCGCGAACGGCATTGCGGTCGATCTGCGCACTGATGGCCTAAACTGCGTGGTTCTCGATATTCTCTCCAGCCGCAACAACCCGGACGAGGCAGCAGCATGAACACCAAACCTTCCAGCCAAACTATCCGCGTCATGATCCCCCTCAGCCTGCGCGGCAAGAATGGGCGGCCGAAAATCCTGCCGCCTGCCGATCGACAGCCCGTAACCGAGCGCAGCCAGGACCGCCATATCCTGCGCGTCGTTGGGCGCGCCTGGGCCTGGCGGCGGCGTATGGATGCCGGTGAGTTCACCACCATTCAAGACCTTGCTGGCCATCTCGGCCTCTCGGATCGCCATGTCAGCAAGACCCTGCGCCTCGCCTATCTCGCGCCGGATGTGATGGAAATGCTGCTAATCAAACGCATCCCACCTGCCGTTTCTCTGGTCCAGTTGGTCGAGCTATCGCGCCTGCAGTGGACCGAACAGGGGGTGGCAGTGTTTGGCGCGGCGTGACTGCCTGGCAAAATGGCCCCGCAATTCCCCACACAAACCCGCCCCATTGCGCCGCCTTCGGGTTGTCTTGCCGCTTTGATTCTCGCTCAATAGGTCAAACGTCCGGTGCCCGCAAAATCTCAAGCCTTTGATATCGAGTCACTTTTTGAATCCGTCCTGTTTCAGAGCAGTTCGCTCACTTTGAGACACGGGGCCCACAGAGACCGAATCCGGCCATTTGGCCTGTCTCCACACCTCGGACACGGCAGCTAAACCCCTTTGAAACAAAAAGAAAAAGCGCCAGACTTGGCGCGCGTTTCAGGGTTTGATATAGGCAAGTGGCGGAGAGACAGGGATTCGAACCCTGGAGACGGTCTCCCGCCTACACACTTTCCAGGCGTGCGCCTTCGACCACTCGGCCACCTCTCCGTGCTGGGCTATGTGCCGGATCACGCAGAGCTTTGCAAGCCGGAATTGACAGGTTTGTTCAGGTTTCCAGATGCAGATAGACTCGGCGGTTCTGACGGCCTTTCTTTTCAATCTTTCCGATTCGGATTTGGCCGATTTCACCAGTTCGGGCAACGTGGGTGCCGCCGCAAGGTTGCAGATCGACCTGTGCATCTCCCTGCCCGATCCGAACCAGACGAATATGCCCTGCTCCGCGCGGAGGTGAAACAGACATGGTTTTGACCAGACCGGGATTGGCCTCTAGTTCAGCTTCGGTGATCCACTCTTCGGTGACTGGAAGATCTCTGTCGATCAAACGCTGTAATTCTGATTGCAACGCCATTTTGTCTTCAGGCGCTTGGGGCATGTTGAAATCAATGCGCCCTTTGAACTGTCCAACCGAACCACCACTGACTGGCAGAGGGATCACCACTGACAGCAAGTGCATCGCTGTGTGGACGCGCATGTGGCCATAACGGCGGTCCCAATCCAGCGTTTGGGTCACTGGCGTTCCGATGGATGGTACCAAACCCGGCTGAGCCGGGATTAGGGCGATCTGGTCGCTTTCGGCTCTGATGGCCTCGGAAATTTCGATTTGTCCACCAGGCCACGTCAGAGCGCCGCCATCCCCCGGTTGACCACCTCCTGTGGCATAAAACAGGCTTTCATCAAGGATGATGCCGCCATTTGACGTGTGTGCGACAACCCTTGCCTCGGCAGACTGGGCATAGGCATCATCGCGAAACATCAATCTGGTCATGTGTTGTCGCCCGGCTTGCCCGCAAGCGTTTCGGGGTTGCGCAGCCAAAGATCGCGTTGCTCGAACGGGATTTCGATCCCTTCTGCAGCAAAGCGTTTGGCGATTTCGTGGTTTATGTCCGACTTCACCGACAACATCCAGTTCACATCTCGTAGGACCGCACGGATTTCAAAGTCCAGTGAAGACGCACCAAAGCCCTGAAACGCGACGCTTGGCCCTGGATTAGACAGCACCATCGGATTTGCATTGGCAATTTCCAGCAGGATTCCCTCGATCCAGCGGGTATCGGTGCCATAGGCAACACCCACCGGCACGATAACCCGGCCGACGGTGTTGCCGCGGGTGTAATTGGTGACGGTACCACTGACAAGATCGGCGTTGGGCACGATGACATCGAAACGATCAAAGGTTTCGATACGGGTTGAGCGAACGGAAATGTTGCGCACATAGCCCATATGGCCGCTGACTTCGATCCAGTCACCTTCGGATATCGGCCGTTCGATTAGCAGGATGACACCGCTGACGAAGTTGGACACGATGTTTTGTAAACCAAAACCAATTCCAACCGACAAAGCCCCCGCAACGATGGCGAGAGATGACAGATCAAGACCTGCAACACTGACCGCAATCAATGCTGCCAGAAAGATCCCGACATATCCAATCCCTGATGTAACAGCGACCTGCCCCCCGGGATCCAGTGATGTTTTGGGTAAAAGGTTGTTCTTTAGCGTTTTCTGCAACATCCGGGTAGCCGTGTAACCAGCGATGAATACTACGACAAAGGTCAGAAAATCGGTTGGTGAAACGCGCGAGTCGCCAATGGCAAAGCCGCTCATGAACCGGTCCCAAAGCTCGGTCATGTCAGTTACTCGCGCACCCCAGATCAGCGCCAGAAAAGGCAACGACATCAGCGCAATTACAAAGCCGACGAGGGCCGGAAACAGTGAGTCCTGAGCGGAACTGTCAGCTCTCAGCAACCAATCATAAACGTCGCGAACAAATTTGTTCAGGATCAGGATGAGAGAGAACAGAGCAAGCGACAGAACGGTCGGGTAAATCAGCGCCTCAGCGGCAGCCCCGTAGCCGATAGCTGCAAGGATCGGCGCTACGATGCCGACAATTGCGCCCACACGGCTGATAATCGGCGAGATCATGGACAACCCGGCCCGTTTGGCAGCAGAGCTCATCTTGTCCGAGTGAGCGATGCGTTCTTTCTGGGCGATCCGGCGAAGGCGCAGCAGGATCACACTGGTCAGCAAAATGACCGGAAATTCGACCACTGCCCGGGACCCGGCAGAAATGTTTTCGACTTTTTCAAATAAAGCAATCGCATCATGGGCGATCAGCATGATCGCCAGCAGGCGCACATACAGACGGGCTTCGGAACGGTATTCGGTCGAAACCGGCAGCAACGCGTCTTCGTCACGTTTGTTGTAAAGCCGGTCGCTGAGCCAAACAAAACTCATCATTATGGCGCACCAGAGCGGAACCGCTTCTAACAGAAGAGTTCCGCGCAATCCCGTCAGGCCGGTGACCACAATTGCCTGGATCAGTGCTACCAACCCGAAATAAGGGAGCACGACCCGAAGGACTGACACCAGAAAACTCCAGACACCCGTGCCACGCCCACCATAGCGGCGCATGAAATCACCGAGTCTTTCGGCCCAGTGACGGCCCAAAAACAGCAATAAAAGTCCCATTACTGCCAGCAGCGCCACCTTGGCGAAGTTATTAAGGGCGTGTTCGCGCCCAAGCCGACTTTCGGCAATCAGAACGGTTTCATTGAACAGAGACGACCCGGTGCCAAGCAAATCACGCCCAGCAACCGGCCAATATTGTGGGTTCAGTGGGGATGGCCCGCGCTCTAAAAGCTGTTTGGTTTGACGCTTACGAATGATCGTGTCGATTTCGCCAATCAGACCACTTGCCCGGTTATGCGCCTCTTGGGCAATCACCACCGGCACCCTTGAATCGTTCATTCGCTCAGTTATGTTTTCACGCAAGACCGCGATATCCGGTGACTCACTACCGTTTTCAGGAACCGGTCCCAAGGCGTCGATCTGAGATTGAAGGGTCAGAATTCGGGCCGCGTTTTGTTTGCTGGTGAGTGTGAACAAATCGCGAAAGTCCACAATCTCGGTGCGTAGATCTTCAAGAGCAGCATTTGACGCACGGCCCGTATCAATTGCGCGCTCGGCCCGGTCAGCAGTCTCAAGCCATCTTTGATGAGTTAGTCTGTTTTCAGCAGTAGTTTGTGCGTTGGACATACTGGCCATGGCCAGACAGGTTACAATTAGCAGAGATGTCCAAATATGGCGCATTTTTATCATACGTCCTCAAACACTCCAGGAATGCTCATAGGCCCTGCCCCCAGCCAATCCGGCACCGGCAGTCCTTTTTCCTTAAGGAATGTCGGGTTGAACAGTTTTGACTGATACCGGGTGCCATAGTCACACAGCAACGTCACAATCGTATGCCCCGGCCCCATTTCACGCGCCAATCGGACGGCCCCTGCAACGTTGATGGCGGTTGAGCCGCCCAAAACAAGTCCTTCCTCATGGAGCAGATCAAAGACATAGGGCAGTGCCTCGGTATCAGTGATCTGATAAGGAAAATCAGGTGTGAAACCTTTGAGGTTCTCGGTAATGCGAACCTGCCCGATGCCTTCGGCAATGCTGCCGCCTTCGGTCTTCAGCTCTCCGGTTGTGTAATAGGAAAACAACGCCGCCCCCATCGGGTCAGCCAGTGCTATTTTAACGCCTTTGGGCTGCAGAAAGTCCGAGACGCCGGCCAAAGTACCACCGGACCCAACGGCGCTGACAAAACCATGTATCTTGCCATCGGTTTGTTCCCATATTTCAGGGCCAGTGGTTTCAAAATGCGCCCGCCGGTTGGCAACGTTGTCAAACTGGTTGGCCCAGAACGCACCATTGGGTTCGGTTTTGTTCAGCTCAATGGCCAGGCGCTCTGAATAGCGAACAAAGTTGTTCGGATTGCGATAGGGAGCCGCCGGAACCTGTACCAGTTCCACGCCAGCAAGGCGCAGCATGTCCTTTTTTTCCTGACTTTGAGTTTCAGGAATGACAATGACGGTTTTAAAGCCCATCGAGGCGCCCACAAGCGCCAGACCAATGCCTGTATTGCCGGCTGTGCCTTCGACGATAGTGCCGCCAGGGCGTAATGTACCGCGGTCAATGGCATCACGGATGATGTACAAAGCCGCGCGATCCTTGACTGACTGGCCAGGATTCATAAATTCCGCCTTGCCGAGAATCTCACAACCGGTTTCTTCGCTGACCCGACGCAAACGGATCAAAGGTGTGTTTCCAATGGCTTCGGCCAGATCAGATGCAATACGCATATCGCCCCCTAAAATTTGGTGTTGAACAATGCTCTAGCGCTGCCCCGCCCTGATCTCAAGCCATCAAGCGCAAGCGATCACGGTGCCGTGCCAACCATAATGCCAACGAAAGCAATGGTAGATCGTGAAACTGGTGTGAATCAAGCGCTTGCATCAGTGCCTCAAAACTAAGGACACGGCTGCGAATATCTTCGCCTTCTTCTGCCAGACCGCCAATGGTCTGTGTCTTTCCCAGATCAGCAATACCCACATACATATAGACAAATTCGGTTGATGATCCGGGACTGGAATAAGCCTGCCCAGCGTCCTCAAGCCGCGACAACGTCAACCCGGATTCTTCTGCTGCCTCTCGATGTGCTGCTGTGGCAGGCGCCTCACCGGGGTCAATCAACCCCGCAACCGGTTGCCATACCCATGGAGTGCGATTTCCTGACATGAATACCGCTGCGCGAAACTGTTCGACAAGCAGCACGCAGTCGCGCACAGGGTCATACGGAAGGACAACCACGACCTGCCCTACATGCAAAGTGCCACGATTGACCACATCACTAAGCTGACCGTCGTAACGGCGAAATTGCAGGTCGTTTTCTTCAATAGCAAAAAAATTCATATACGGCTGGTGGCGTTCGCGAATAACGACATCCCGAGATAAATCGCGAACCTTGTCTTCTGGCATCGCCAAAGTGGCAACATAAGATGTGGCTCGCCGAAATATTCCCGGCATTCGCGCCGCCACGTAATCTGCCGACAATTCATTGAAATACAACATTATTTCTTCGGCCATACGTGTGTAAACCGCCTTTGGCTGCGCCCTGTCAGGTAGCTCAAATCGTGCGGTATCCTGGGCTGCCACATAGGCCTGCACTACGATTTCCGGGCCATTCGCAGGAGTAACTGTAACCTGCGTTGGCTCTGCCCCGTAAACAGCACAATAAAAATCCAACCTGTCGCGATCCTGTGCATTCTCTGTTTGCAGCACGCTTCCCTGAACAATCGAATGCGGAGCGAGCCAGGTGCCGGGAACGGATTCGTCGCTCTGAAAATCGTGTAGCGAAGCAGAGGATAATTTTACTTCACCCACGACTTCACCCACGACCAATCGCAAAACATCCGGACGACACAATACCCCGGTCAGAAACACACGGCTTTCAGAATGCATTTGCTTAGCGCCACCTTCTTGCAGCAAATTCAGTGGCAAAGCCCGCAAGAACGCCACCAATCAACAATGTTGCGATGACTTGCGGAACCAGTATCGTCATGCCAAACTCGGTGCCAATCTTAATAATCGCAAGCAACGCCTCGAACGGGCCATCATAATGGCGCCGCATGGCTTGCTGTATCATTTCATAACAGCCCTGCACGAACAGGCCCCAAAACAACATTGCAACAACGCCAGTAATGCCATTGTTAATTGCCGCTGTCTTGCCCAGTCCAGCGCGTTTTCCCATCAGAATCCAACCTGTCAGCATACCCAATGCAATGTTAATGTAGGTGAAATAGCCAAAATCCGTGCCCTCAGGCATCAACGGCATGATTTGCCCGGACACGATGAACGCAAGCAGTGCCAAACTTGCAGCGGCAACAAGGCGGGCGGCGGTGGGCATAATAGCGTTCCTTGGTCAGCTGGGACGTGACAATGTGATCTGGGTAACATCACACATCGAATTGTCAAAGGTTGCTGCACAGGATGTCAGATAGAAATTCCACATCCGCCTGAACCGATCATCAAATCCCATGGCTGCAATCTGATCCCACCTGTCGTTGAACGTCGTATGCCAGCGCCGCAAGGTCAGGCTGTAACTTTGCCCAAACTCGATTGATTTATCCACTGATAGTCTGGCCTTGGCAACATGGTGATGTAGCAGTGACGACGTTGGCAACATGCCACCGGGAAAGATATGTTTCTGAATGAAATCCACGCCGTTTTTATAAATTTCCCAGCGATTTTCAGCCACGGTGATAATTTGCAGCGTCGCTTTGCACCCCGGTTTCAACCGCTCGCGAACTGCATCGAAATAAGTAGGCCAGTATTGCTGACCAACGGCTTCGAACATTTCGATACTGGCTATGCCGTCATATTGCCCGGTCTCATCCCGGTAGTCCAATATCTTGAGCGTCACAGATTCAGAAAGTCCAGCCTTTTCAATACGTTTTTTGCCATAGTTAAACTGTTCCTCGCTGATCGTCAGCCCGGTCACTTTCAGACCACGCTCTTTGGCCGCATATTCAGCAAACCCACCCCATCCACAACCGATTTCCAGAACATGATCACCCGGCCGGACCCCCATCTGATCAATTAGACTGGCATATTTGGCAACCTGCGCCTGTTCAGTACTTTCTTGCTCGGTGTGAAATAACGCGCTGGAATAGGTCATCGTATCATCCAGCCACAATTCATAAAATTCATTGCCTAGATCGTAATGATACGAGATGTTCTTGCGCGCTTGTTGCTTGTTATTGCGCAACAACCAGAACCGCATCCGCTCATATGCGCGAACCAAAGTCATGCCGGGAAATCCATCATAAACTGCCTCGTTTCCCGCATGGATCAGGTCCATGAACGCAAGCAAATCCGGAGTGGTCCACCAGCCTTCAAGATAGGCGTCACTGAACCCTAAATCACCCTCGCGGACCAGACGGGTAAAAGTTTCGGGGTGCACAACGTGAATTTCGGCGACATGCCCGGCAACTTTACCTTCGGCCCGAAACACGCGGCCATCGGCCAAAACAAAATCCAATCGCCCGTTTTGCAGCTGACATGCCAGGTCAAATGCTTTGCGAAAATACCGTGGCAGGTCTTTTTGACCTTGTGTGCTTGTGAAAACCATACGCCTCTCTCCAACGCGTCTGCACTGGAGAGAGGCTAGAATACCTGCCCCCTTTGAGGCAAGCTTTCTGTTTTAGTCGGCGTTTACATCGACAACGACCCGTCCCCGCACCTGCCCTTTGAGGATTTCACGCCCCAATGCGGGCAGGTTAGCGAGCGTTGCCGACTGGATCATCGACTCAAGCTTGTCCATCGGCAGATCGGTTGCAATCCGCGACCATGCCCGTAGCCGATTGTCATAGGGTTGCATGACGCTATCAATGCCCAACAGGTTCACACCGCGCAGCAAAAACGGAATGACCGATGCTGGTAATCCAGTGCCTCCGGCCAGCCCGACAGCGGCAGCTGATCCACCATATTTAAGCTGTCCCAACACCCGTGCCAGCATCTCGCCACCAACTGCATCAATGCAACCGGCCCAGGTTTCGCCTTCAAGCGGGCGTTTGACGGTTTCGTTGATTTCTTCGCGCGCAACGATCTGGGTCGCCCCAAGCTCGCGCAGGTACTCGGCCGTTTCAGGCCGTCCGGTTACAGCTGCAACATCATAGCCGAGATTGGCAAGAATAGCCGTTGCAACCGAACCAACGCCCCCTGAGGCACCAGTGACAAGAACCGGCCCATGTCCCGGTACAAGGCCATGATCCTCAAGTGCCATCACCGCCAGCATCGACGTAAACCCAGCTGTGCCCACCGCCATTGCCTGTCGAGTGCTGAGCCCGTCAGGAAGTGGCACCAGCCAATCTGCCTTAACGCGCGCTTTTTGCGAATAGCCACCAAAATGCGCCTCACCAACACGCCAGCCGGTCAGGACAACCTTGTCACCAGGCGCATAGCGATCATCCGAGGATTCTTCGACAACACCGGCGAAATCAATTCCCGGAATGTGCGGATACTTACGCACCAAACCACCACCGGGTCCAATGCACAGCCCGTCTTTGTAGTTCACTGTCGAATACTCGACTGCAACAGTCACGTCCCCATGTGGCAGCATATCAACGTCAATTTGCTGCACTGCGGCTGACGTCTTGCCGCTTTCGTCGTCCTTGTTCACGATCAATGCGTTAAACATCTCGTTCTCCAGTCTTTGTGTCACCACAAGGATTGCAGCGACTTATTTCATTCTATTCAGGTATTTAGCGGGCACAACGCACCCAGATAAAATCCAGAACTATCAAATGTCCTCGGGCATAAAAACGATGTCACTGACGGGCGCGGTTTCTCCTGCTGCTGTCAGCATGGCATGAACCTGCCCACGGTGATGGGTCTGATGGTTGAACATATGTGCCACGCATACGGCCTTGGGTCGGGTAACATCGCATTTCGAAGCCGAAGAAAACCAGGTCAGATCGCCTTGCAGATCGGCATCTTCCAACTGATCCACCCATCGCCTGATCCGGCTGTCAGTGTGCTCTCGTTCACCGCACCAATCGGCCCCGATCTGTATGTATTTATCAGTCTCGGCAAGCAGACCTTTTGGCATCTGTCCGCCCTCAAGACGCGACATCCAGGCCAAATCACCCCATAACAAATGACTTAACGTACCAAGGATCGAGCCGAAAAACGCCCCGCGATCAAGGGAAAGTTCTGCGGCCGTCATGACATTAACAACATCGATTAACTGATTGTTCTGCCATGTATTATACCGCGCCATCATTATACAGTAATCGGGCGTTATCATCACTTTGGCCCCTTCCAGTCAATCGGGCAGACCTCGGCTGACTTTCCACCGAAATCCCAAACCCGGCCATAATCTCGGACCTTGGATTTCAATCCACGAGCCACAATAATATCGGGTCCCATCCAGTATTTGGAGTTGGATACCATCACCGGATGATCCTCGTCCTTACCGGCCAGCATCTCAATCTCGCCCTGAATTTTGCGGCCAATATTGATACGGCGTTTCTTGCCGTCCCGTTCGATCGACACCGGAGCGCGTTCGGCGCCGATGATGTCGCTGACCAGGAATGTAAACAAACCCGTTGTACCACCTGCGGCACCGCTGAATATCTGAAGCAACCCATTATAGGCTTTGCCGCTGGCACGTTCATCGACATAGGCCGCGACTTTCCACTTGCCTTCGCCCATGCGTCCCGGAATATCGACCAAAAGGCCGACATTCAGCCCGCTCAGATCTTCTCCTTCAAAATGACCCTCGTCGATAATGACGCCCATCCAGGCATGGCAATGACCTTCTGTGGGAGGGTGCGCACCCAATGACACAACGCAGGGGCAAAACACATCGCACGAACAGTTCAGGATCAGCTCACCCTTGATCGCCCAATTGGTTGGAGTCATCTGCCGACGGCCCGGATTGGGCATGCGGCTGTCAATCCGTTGGCTGATCGGCAAGCGATCTGCGTCTGGCCTTTTGTTTGTTGCCATATCTTTATACTCCCATTGCAAACGGGTATGCGATCATGGCAATTCCTGCCAAGACAAGCGTAAAACCCATTGGTTTCGTTACATAATGTCCAATCTGAGGTAGCTTTTCGACTACCATGAATACTGTTGCGAGCCCCATCCACAAAAGGCTCATTACACCGCCAACAAACCCCAGCGCCATAAAGCCCCAGCAGCAGCCAACGCAATACGCACCTAGCCCGAGGCCCATGCGCAAACCACCGGTCGCGCCAGTGCGCCAGTGACCGAGGAAATACATCGCAGGGCTGTGACATACACCGTGGCAAATCTCTTTGGTACGCGAAAACTGAAACGCGCCGACCACGATCAGCAATAGCCCGGCAAACACAGGCGACGTTGCGATCCCCAGTTTATCAACAAACCCCGAGGCCAGCAATCCAACCTGCACCAACGCGATCAATGCGGCAAAGCCAACCCAGACCGACGAATACCCCAGAAGCACACCAAACCACCCAGCCCGCGTGCCATTGGCACTGGACATCAGGTCCTCATAGCAGCGCAGGCTTGGCACCATCGTTGGCAACATCATCGCTGCCATCATCACTGCCCACATTGGGAACAATGTGCCAAAACCGGTGCCCATCATCATCGACATGCCCACAGGTCGGCCGATCCAGTCCAGTCCGGACATCCGGGCCATCGCGAACATGTACCACCACGCCAACAGGATGACGCTGAAAAACGCAATCCACATAAAGTTTCGAACGAACGTATTTTGCACAAGAATCTCCGACTCAGTCCTTGTGTTTTAAATGTCAGACTTTTAAATGTCTGACAAATGAAAATTGATCCCAATTCTTCTGCTGACCTTTCAGCGCAAATCGCCGCTGCCATCCGCGACGCAATAGTCAGCGGTCAATTGATCGTAGACGAGCGCCTGCCCTCTGAGGCCGAACTGTCTGATCAATTCTCGGTGTCGCGTCCAACAGTGCGCGAAGCCCTGAAACGACTGGCAGCGCAGTCACTGATCCGCACTCAGCGCGGGGCCACTGGCGGTGCTTTTGTAAACCGGCTGAATTACCCAGATGCATATGCCCAACACATCACGACCTCGACGTTGCTGTTGTCGATGAATGCGGTCAGCTTTGAGACCGCCTGCGAAGCGCGTTTTGCGATGGAGCGTGCTTGTGCGCCGCTCTCGGCAAAACGCCGAACCGCCGATCATCTGGCGACCATGCGCGCCGAGATACACCGCCAGTCACAACCGGGCCTGACAGACGAGGCATTCTGTGCTTCGGATGTTGCATTTCACCGCGCGCTTGTTGATGGAGCCGATAATCCGGTTTTGTCTTACCAACTGGCCGGTGCTGTCGAAGCAATGCAGCCCCTGATGAACATGATCACCTTCACGGCTCGCTCACGCGAAACCATCCTTGCATTGCACAGCCGGGTGGCGGATGCGATTGAAACGCAGAATGCCACCATGGCCGATACTGCCCTGGTCGAGCTTGCAGATTATACACTGACGCTTGGACGCAATGTGATGCAAGCCAGGCTGAAATTGCATACTTAAACGCGATTCAGG
>PIVL01000775.1 GCA_003354145.1 Paracoccaceae bacterium | reverse complement strand
AAGGCTTCGCGCTCGCAGAGCCAGCCACGCTGAACGCTTGCTCCACGTCCCAGGGCGGCAGCATGCTGCGCCTGATCCCAGAACCACGGCAGATGCTCTGCGAGCGCCCTGCAAAAGCTCTCCTCCAAAGCGCCGCGTCGAAGCAGTTGCAGCCACCGCGTGCAGCGACGAGCGTAGGCGTCTTGCTCCCTGGCCACTTGCCCCTTGTGCCCAGGAGCTCTCCGCGCCGACTTGCTCTGGCGGCGCAACGCCTCCAAGCGGTGCTCTCGCATGAACGCGGCCATTCGAGCCGGCAGATCGACGCAAGGCGTCGCGGCAAAACGGTTCGCCCACCCCAAGTCCCTAGCTTGCTGGATACAATCGAGCAGCCCCTCAGCAGAAGGAGGGTGGCGCCCTTCGACCTGCAGCCGCTCCGCCAATGCCAGAAGCTCCGGCATCTCTCCTTTCAACTTCGACAGCAAAACCGCTAAAGCCTTCTCCTCCGAGCTCGCTCCCCTGCCTCGTCCGGGCTCACGAAGCTCTTCGTCGGCAGCCCGGATAACATCCCACCACTTTGCCAGCTTCATGAAAAACCGCGTTCCTCGCCGTGGAAACCCGACATGCTTCATGTCCAGCACCAGCTTCTCGGAGCTGCTTCGATCTTCGATCTCCAGCACGAGCTCTCCGACTGCGCGCACCTCTTCGTCGAGGTGCGAAGCAAGGGCCAGCTCGCGCGCGAGACGAAACTCGTCCGCCAAGCCACCTCGTTTCCGCAGCAGTCGCCTGAGCCGCTGCGCCAGCGCGTCCTCGCCGTCAGCGCCGTGCCGACGGGGAAGCCGCCTGTGAGAGCTTCCCAGCAAAGGGCCGCGCGAACCGAAAAGCTCGCTCCCTGCGTCCTCCCCTCCGCTGCTGCACAATGCTGCGCCGCCGGCGGCCAGACCCTCCCAAAAGGCTTGCAGGTCCACGAAGAAGGACGCAGACGCTTCCGCAAAGCCATAGCGGTACAACTTCGCAACCAAGACCTCGCGCGGCGAGAGCGCGGCTTC
>PIVL01000060.1 GCA_003354145.1 Paracoccaceae bacterium | reverse complement strand
CGCAAGGCGTCCATCAGAACATCCCGAACCACATCACGCGGGACATCTGACGTCACAAATGCATCGCCAATGCTGCGCGCCAGAATGAAATGCAGCGTTCCGGCCACAACCTTTTTGTCCTGCGCCATGAGGTCCAGCAATCTATCGGCATCCGGCAATTCACCTTCAATATCGGCCAGATCGGTTTTCATCCCCATTTCACGCAGATGCGCGCGGACGCGGCTGGGATCTTCTTGCGAACAAAACCCCAGTCGTGCCGATAACTCAAACGCCAACACACAGCCGATGGCCACGCCTTCACCATGCAAAAGCCGGTCTGAATATCCTGTCGCTGCCTCAATCGCGTGCCCGAATGTGTGGCCCAGATTAAGCAGGGCCCGATCACCCTGCTCAGTCTCATCACGCGCCACGATATCAGCCTTCATCTGCACTGATCGCCTCACCGCCTCTACTCGCGCGGCCATATCACCAGCGGCCAAGGCTGGTCCCATTCGCTCCAGCCATTCAAAAAACGCCAGATCGCCCAGCATGCTGTATTTTACCACTTCGCCATAGCCGGCCAGAAAATCCCGTGGCGTCAAAGTGCCTAAAACAGCCGTGTCCGCCAGCACCAACGAAGGCTGATGAAATGCCCCGATCAGGTTTTTGCCTTGCGGAGCATTGATCCCGGTTTTGCCGCCAACCGAACTGTCCACCTGAGCCAGCAAAGAAGTCGGAATTTGCACAAACCGTACACCCCGGCGCAAAACGGCGGCTGCGAATCCGCCCAGATCGCCAATTACACCACCGCCAAACGCAATCACGACGTCGTTGCGCTCGACTTTTTGCTCTAACAGCCATTCAACTGAACGGGTGAAATGCGGCCAGCTTTTGGTTGCTTCGCCTGCAGGCAACGCCAGTACCTGCGTTTCGATCCCGGCAGTGGCCAACCCGTCCCGCAAAGCATCCAAATGCAACCCCGCTACGGTTTCATCGGTCAGAATCGCAACCTTGTTTCGTGGCAAAAGTGGTGCGATACGTGCGCCCGCCGATGCCAAAAGATCGGGGCCGATAACCACATCATAGGCCCGTTCGCCCAATTCAACGCGTACTGTTTTTTGCATTAATCCTGTTCCAGAACATCCGGGCGGTTGGCCAAAGCCACCAACACCCGATCCACCATTTCCTCGATCGAGGCATTGCCATCTGACACTACGCTCACATCAGCCAAGCCATAGATTGGCACCCGTTCTTTATATATCTCGCCCAACGTCGCCTTTGGGTTATCCGTACGCAGCAATGGCCGCGTTGTTTTGTGGCGTACCCGGTTCCACAACACGTCAAGATCGGCATTCAACCACACCGAAACACCATTTTTGGAAATCATCGAGCGGTTTTGCGCAGACATGAAGGCCCCGCCTCCGGTGGACAAAACACAGCTTTCGTCCCGAAGCAGCCGACGGATGATCTGGGTCTCTTTACGGCGAAAAAACCGCTCGCCGTCCCGTGTAAATATCTCGGGCACGGTCATATTTGCAGCGATTTCTATTTCGGCGTCGCTGTCCAGAAACTGCGCACTTAGGCGCGCTGCCAAAGCCCGCCCAACCGCTGTTTTTCCAGCCCCCATCATGCCAACCATCACAACCGTTTTTTTCAACGTTCCACCGCGCGGAATCCGGGGCTCTGTGGCTAGGTTGTGCTCAATTTCGCTCATTCTTATGTGAATGACGTGATCTTGTGGAAAAGGCCATATATAACTTAGACAAAACACGGACATATCAATACACTGAGGGCAGCATGGCTAAACTATTTAAATACCTGATTTATCTTGTAATTCTGGCTCTCGTTGGAGTTGTTTCCTATGCTTATATCGGCCCATACTTTGGCGCAGATTTTTCCGCACAACAAAGCGAAGTCCGCAAACCGGTGGTTCTGGATGCGAATTAACGCCACTTTTCTGGCTTTGTTACTGCCGTGTTCGGCATTTGCACAAGAACCGATGTCGGTCATTGACTGGTTGTCGTTGGACCGACCTGCCGGCATGGCCGGGCGGGTCTTGTTGGAACCACCAGTGACAGACACCGCGCTCAATTCAGAAATTGCCGTTTCACCTCTGGAATCGCAGGCGTCGCCTGTTGGGCTGGTGCCAGAGTCTGCAACCGGGTTGCCAGCTAATATGTGGGATACAAGCGACGCCGACACGCTTGCCCAACTGATCGCACAAGCGCCAGTATTGGACACGCCAGCAATGCAAACGCTGCTGTACACCGTGTTGCTGTCCGAGACCCGACCACCTCCGGGAAAACAGGCGGCTGAGACCATGTTACTTGCCCGCATTGACCGGTTGCTTGACCTTGGCGCCACGGACCCGGCGCAGGCGCTGATTCAACATGCCGGAGCCAGCAACACGAATGCGCGATTTTCGCGCTGGTTTGATGCCACATTGCTGACCGGAGACGAAGACCGGTCCTGTGCCGTGTTGTCCTCAACCCCACATCTGGCGCCTGATTATGCCGCCCGCATTTTTTGCAGCGCTCGCGGCGGCGATTGGAGCACAGCTGCGCTGTTGCTTGAAGCGGCCCACGCGCTTGAGATATTACCGCCTGAAACATTGGCTCTTTTAGACCGTTTCCTGAGCCCCGAAATGTTTGATGGCGCACCAGCGCTACCTACTCCGACCCGACCCGATCCTTTAAATTTTCGGATGTTTGAGGCGATTGGCGAACGCTATCCCACAGCCTCTTTGCCACGCGCTTTTGCCACTGCGGATTTGCGCGATGTCGCCGGTTGGAAAGCCCAGCTTGAAGCCGCCGAACGGCTGGCCCGCACAGGCGCATTAAGCCCCAATCGCCTGTTGGGCATCTACTCTGAGCGTTTGCCTGCTGCTTCTGGCGGCGTATGGGACCGCGTCGCGGCATTGCAGCGGTTTGAAACTGCGTTGGATACTGGCAATCCCGACGCCATCGCCAAAACCTTGCCAATTGTCTGGGCTGCGATGCAGGACGTTCGACTTGAAGTCCCGTTTGCAGTTTTGTTTTCTGAACGCCTTGCAGCGCAGGACCTGAATGGTCCGGCCAGCACTGAACTTGCGTATCGGATCAGATTGCTATCCTCGGGCTATGAGTTGGCAGCGCAAAACCCACCTGCAAGTGGCGAAAATATCGAATACCTCGCGGCCCTTGCACAAGGTGAACCGGGACGCGTACCCGCACCCAACACCACCGCACAGGCCATTTCAGACGGGTTTGCCACTGGTGCGTCGTTGCCCACAGAATTGGAGCAGGGCCTGAAAGGCGGGCAATTGGGCTGGGTGATCCTTGAGGCGATGGAATTGTTTGACAGTGGTGCAAATGGCAACCTGGTCGACCTGACCAACGCATTGGCAACGTTTCGCTCAGTGGGCCTTGAGGACACAGCCCGCCGGGCAGCGTTGCAGTTGATGCTGCTTGATCGCACCTGATGCCTGCGCCATCCTCACCCCATCGCTGGATTTCCACCTTTCTTGAGGCGCAGGCGGCTGAATTAGGAGCTGCCACCAACACACAACTGGCCTATGGGCGTGATCTGAAACATTTTTCCGACTGGGCGCAGCATCGGGAATTGGATCTGGTCGATCTCAGCCGGAACAATATCGAATCCTATCTGATTGACTGCGACACCGAAGGTCTGGCCAGATCCACCCGCGCCCGCCGCCTGTCCGCGATTAAACAGATTTACCGCTTTGCCTTTGAAGAAGGCTGGCGCAGTGACAATCCGGCAATCCAGATCAAAGGACCGGGACGTGCCGCCAGACTTCCCAAAACGCTGGATGTGATTGAAGTTGATCGCCTGCTGGCTGCTGCCCAAACCACCGGCCGCACCCGCAACGACAAGCTGCGCAATACCTGCATGATGGAGCTATTATACGCCACCGGAATGCGGGTAAGCGAGTTGGTGTCGCTGCCTGTGTCGGCAGCGCGGGGCGATCCTCATATGCTGCTGGTGCTGGGCAAAGGTGGCAAGGAACGCATGGTGCCGCTGTCGCCGTCGGCCCGCAAAGCAATGGCTGTCTGGCTAAAGGTGCGCGACGAAGCAGAAGAGAAACGGCGCCTTGCAACCTCGCCTTTTCTGTTTCCATCGCGCGGCAAGGACGGGCATCTGACGCGGCATTGGTTTTACTTGATCATCAAGGATCTGGCTGTAGCTGGCGGTGTGTCTCCGGACAAAGTAACGCCCCATACTCTTCGCCATGCCTTTGCCACGCATCTGTTGGCAAATGGCGCTGATTTGTTGTCGATTCAGACGCTTTTGGGTCATGCCGATGTCGCCACAACTGAGATTTATACCCATGTTCTGGACGAACGGCTAACTGAACTGGTGCTCGATCATCACCCTCTGGCCCGCAAAACGTCGAACAAGCCGGACGAAACCAGCTCTTGATTGCGCGCCGCTGTGGCCTCATAACCAATAGAGGACAAAGGACAAAAGACGACCATGGACACAAGTTCAACCGTGCTGGACAGCGCATTCTGGATCACTTGCGGGGCAATTGTGGTTTTGCTGGTCGTGTCAGCGTTCTTTTCCGGCTCTGAGACTGCTTTAACCGCAGCCTCTCGCAGCAAATTGCGCAATCAGGCAGACAAGGGTTCTCGCGGAGCCCAACGGGCTTTAAAAATCACCGAAGACAACGAACGGCTGATCGGTTCGGTTCTGTTGGGCAACAATCTGGTCAACATTCTGGCGGCCTCACTGGCCACAGCCCTGTTCACCCGAACCTTGGGCGAAAGCGGCGTGGCGCTGGCCACGTTGGTAATGACCCTGCTGGTGCTGGTGTTTGCCGAAGTATTGCCCAAGACCTACGCCATCATTAACGCAGAAGCCGCTGCTGCCGCCGTTTCACGCCCCATTTCAGTCACGGTCACGGTCTTTTCCCCTATGGTGTCGGCAGTCCGGGCAGTGGTGCGCGGATTGCTGCACTTGATCGGGGTACCCATCGATCCAGACGGCCAAATGCTGGCAGTCCGCGAGGAAATCGCCGGAGCGATGCAGTTGGGCCTGTCCGAAGGCACCGTAGAACGAGAAGACCGCGACCGAATTCTGGGCGCGCTTGATCTGGGTGACCGGACCGTCGAAGAAATCATGTTGCACCGCTCAAAGATTGAAATGATCGACGTTTCCGATGAACCGGATGACATTCTAAAGCAATGTCTGGACAGCGCGCATACCCGCCTGCCAATGTTCAAGGACGAACCTGAGAACATCATCGGCGTGGTGCATGCCAAAGACCTGCTGCGCGCCATGTATAAACTGATTGGCGGCCCTGACGGCGATGCCTCTGCCCTTGGCCGGTTCAAGATCACCGATGTGGCCATCCCCCCCTATTTCGTGCCCGAGACCACCGCATTGGACGACCAGATGCGGCAGTTTCTGCGGATGCGCACTCATTTTGCTTTGGTGGTGGATGAATATGGTTCGCTGCAAGGGCTGATTACGCTTGAAGATATCCTTGAAGAAATTGTCGGCGAAATAGTCGATGAATTCGATCCGGACGACGAAGCGCGACCAATGCCATCAGAGGATGGGCAATTTCTGGTTGATGGTGCCATGACGATCCGCGATCTGAACCGAAGCAATGACTGGTCACTGCCGGATGAAGAAGCCAACACCGTGGCTGGTCTGGTGATCCACGAAGCGCAGATGATACCGGAGGTTGGGCAAGTGTTTTCGTTCCACAACTTCCGCTTTGAAGTGGTCACACGCGAGGGCAACAGGATTACAGCACTAAGGATCAGGGCGCTGTAATGCGCCTTTCCTGGATCGACAGCGTTGTTTTTGACCTTGCCCGTCAATTTCGCTGGTCATTCCTGCCGCCATTGATGGTCTATTTCGCCGCCGGGGCATCTGGGCTGACTGCCATAGTTGGCACGTTTTTTGTCAAAGAATATTTGGATGTGTCAGCAGCCTTTATCGCCGGTCTTGCGTTTTGGGCAGGCTTGCCCTGGGCACTAAAAATGCCGCTGGGCCATTTGGTTGACCTGATCTGGCGCTGGAAATCGGTGTTGATCTTTGTCGGTGGCGCGTTGATCGCCTCTAGCTTTCTGATCATGTACGCGCTGGCAACGCGCCACCCGATTCTGAATGGAATGATGTCAGCCACGTCGTGGTATGTACTGGCGATGTTGTTGGCCCCGATGGGTTATGTGCTGCAGGATTCCGTCGCAGATGCAATGTCGGTCGAGGCCGTGCCATTGGTTGATGACGATGGTCAGGCGCTTGACCCGGCCACCACCAAAGCCATGCACACCACCATGCAAACATTGGGCAGGATCGCACTGATCCTGGGGGTCAGTTCCGTGGCTCTGCTCAATATCGTGCTGTTTTCAGGCATCGAATTTCTTCCAGATGACGAACGAGCATTGGTCTATGGTCAAGTCTACAGGCTTGCGCTGATCATTCCCTGCATTTCTGTTTCTGGCGTGTTCCTTGCCGCTTTTCAGAAACGTCGTTCATTACGTCGGCTTGTCGCTACGGGGCTTGGTCGAGCCGCCGCACTTGCCCGTTTTGAACGCCCCGGCGAGCCGGTAAAGCTTAACCATTGGTATTTCACTGGTGGCGCGTTTTTTGTGGCTATGACGCTGATAGTGGGCTTGTCGAACGTGGCCTACGCGCAGGAAATCGTCTTTGCTGGATCGATGATTATTGTACTAACACTGATGCGTCAGTTGGTCCGTGCTCTGGATGCGGTCAAAGCACGGATGCTGGTGGGCACGGCGGTGATAATTTTCATGTTCCGTGCGGTGCCCCTGCCCGGTGCCGGAGCAACATGGTTTGAGATTGATATTCTCGGTTTCGACCAGCAATTCCTGTCAGTGCTTTATCTGATCACAGCGGTTCTGACGCTGGCCGGTATGGTTCTGTTGCGCCCTTTGATGGCGTCAAAAACGATCAGCCAGATCGTGGTTTTGCTGACACTGGCCGCTGGGGTTCTGTCGTTGCCCAATATCGGGTTGTATTACGGGCTTCACCACTGGACCTCAGCGATGACCAGCGGCGTTGTTGACGCGCAATTCATTGCAATAATTGACGTTGCGGTTGAATCACCTCTAGGCCAAATCGCCATGATCCCAATGCTGGCATGGATCGCTCGCAACGCGCCGGGTAGCCTGAAAGCAACTTTTTTCGCAGTCATGGCCTCGTTTACCAATCTGGCTTTGTCGGCCAGTTCATTGGGTACAAAATACCTGAACCAGATGTTCAGCATCACCCGCGAAGTTCGCGACGATACCGGGGTCATCACCACAGCGGCGGATTATTCGCAATTGGGCATACTGCTGATTGTGGTGACGACAATCACAGTGGTGTTGCCGCTGTTCACCATCTATTTGGTGCAGAATTCTCGACTGCGAACAACTGACTAAGCTGCCCATCCCCGTTACCTGGACTTAAGCCCTTAACTTTAACCCTTTGGGATCAAACGGTGGTTCGTGCAAAATACGCGCACGATGCGGTTTGCCCAGAACCATCACCTCGACCTCGTCCCCCGGCCCCACGTTTTTAACAAATGCCAACGCCAGAGACATGCCGACGGTATAGCCATAGGTGCCCGACGTAACCCGCCCGACGCCCTGCCCGTCCTTGAAAACCGGCTCGCCCCCGGTGGCATCGGCATTCGAGGCCTCCACATCTGCCGCCTCAAGCGCCAGCAACACCAACTGTTCGCGTGGTGCATTGGCCAGTGTTTCCGCCACCGCTGCCTTATTCAGGAAATCCTTGTCCATCTTGCACAGTCGCTCCAGCCCAACCTCTTGCGGCCAGTATTCCGGCGAATATTCCCGCGACCAGCTACCATAACCTTTTTCCACCCGCAGGCTCATCAACGCGCGCCCACCAACGGGTCCAGCATCAAAATCGCGCCCGGCATCGATCAACGCTGTATAAAGCCGTTGTTGATCTTCGCTGGCGCAATGCAATTCCCAGCCCAGATCGCCGGTAAACGAGACACGCAGAGCAAGGCATTCTACCCCGCCCAACTTAATCCGCTTTGAGCGCATGAAGGCAAAATCAGCCGTTTCAAGTGAGGTATTGGTCAATCGCTGCAATAACTCTCGTGATTTCGGGCCCGCGACGTTAAAGCCGCACATCGCCTCGGTCTGGCTAGTGAAGGTGGTTCCATCCGGCAACGGCACCTGCTTAAAGAACCGTGTGTGATAGCGTTCTGCCATGCCCGACCCGATGATCCAGAATTCATCGTCGGCCAGTCGCGTCACGGTGAAATCCCCGGCTATCCCGCCTCGTTTGCCGATCAATGGCGTCAGACAAGAGCGACCAATCTCGCGGGGCATCCGGTTGGCAAACAAAGCGTTCAGCCAATCCTCTGCCCCCGGTCCCTTGCAGATATACTTGGCAAAGTTCGAGATATCGATAATACCTGCCGCCTCGCGCAGCATCCGGCATTCGCGGCCCACAGGTTCCCACCAGTTTTGCCGGGTAAATCCATTGGTATCCTTGGTGCCGGGTGTGTCAGCAAACCACAACGGATGCTCCCAGCCGTAATTCAGCCCCATCACAGCGCCCATTTCTTGCTGCATGTCGTGCACGGGACGGGTGCGCACAGGACGGCCAGCGCTGCGTTCTTCATTGGGGAAGTGGATCGAAAACCGGTGCGCATATTGGTCCTCAACCCGCGCCTTGGTAAATTCCTTGCCCGCCCAGGTGCCAAACCGCGCCATGTCCCAGGCGAACATGTCGTATTTGCTCTCGCCTTCGATGATCCACTGCGCCGCCATCAGGCCCATGCCGCCGGATTGGCTGAACCCCGGAATGATGCCATTACAGCAGAAATAATTGTTCAACTCCGGCATCGGACCAAACAGCACATTACTGTCAGGAGACCAGATCATCGGGCCGTTGATGACCCGTTTTATCCCCGCCGTCCCCACCACAGGCACGCGATCAATGGCGCGCATCATGTTTTCCTCGATCCGTTCCAGATCATCGGCAAACAGCTCATGACCGAACCCGGCAGGCGTGCCATGTTCAGCCCAAAACCGCATGTCACGTTCATATGCGCCAACCAAAAGACCCTGCCCTTCCTGGCGCAAATAATATTCGCCATCGCGATCAGCGACAGACGGCAAACGACGATCCAGCGCGTCAATCTCGGCAATAGTTTCGGTGACAAAATATTGGTGCTCTGTCGGGATCAACGGCAACTCAAACCCGGCCATCGCCGCAACTTCGCGCCCCCATAACCCGGCGGCATTGATAACCCATTGGGTGGCAATATCACCCTTGTCCGTACGCACAATCCAACTGCCATCAGGTTGTTGTTCAGTCCCTGTCACCGGACAAAACCGAATAATTTCAGCCCCCATTTGACGCGCACCAGCCGCATAGGCATTGGTCACACCCGAGGGGTCAACATTACCGCCGTCGGGTTCGAACATGATGCAGCGGATGCCGTCAAAATCGACAAGAGGGTGCAGACGCTCGGCCTCATCGCGCGACAACTCGTGGAAATTCATGTTATAAAGCTTGGCCTTAGCCTCTTGCAGGCGCAATTGATGTTCGCGTGCTTCGGTTTGTGCCAGATAGAGCGAGCCTGCTTGAAAGACACCGCAACTCTGCCCGGTCTCAGCCTCAAGCTCTTTGTACAAGTTCATCGTGTAATGCTGAATTCGACTGATATTGGTGCTATCGTGAAGCCCGTGAATATTGGCCGCTGCATGCCAAGTACTACCACTGGTCAATTCGTCCCGTTCCAACAGGACGACGTCGCTCCAACCCAGTTTCGCCAGATGATACAGGATCGAGCAGCCGATAAGTCCGCCACCGATAACGACTGCCTGAGCATGGTTTCGCATTTGAAATTCATCCAATCTGGTTCTGTCTCCGCCCAACCTGCCTGACGCTTGCAGCTTACGAAACGCCCATCTACGACATTTTTTGTCGCGGAACGGTCAATCCATCAGTGAATAGTCTTTGGAGCCTTTGGGCAATGCTGATAGTTTGGCCCAAGCAACCCAAATCAGGTGAAATCCACATGCCCAGCCTCAAACGGAAATTGAACAGTGACGCACACCTGACGACGGTGATTTGCACCATTCCATCCGCTACGGTGACACAGGCCATCGCAGCAAGTGGTGTGGATTCGGTAATCGTTGATCTTGAACATGGGGCTGTTGATTACGGCTCAGCCCACGCAATGATTGCTGCCACCGCCGGAACCGAATGCGCGCCGTTGGTCCGCGTGGCTGAAAATGATGAGGCCCAGGTCAAACGGGCGCTGGACTTGGGGGCCGAAGGTATTGTTTTTCCGCTGATCCGCGACGCGCAGGACGCAAAACGTGCGGTCGCCAGCATGCGCTATCCGCCAAGGGGCACGCGCGGCTTTGGCCCGTTTATTGCGCAATCACGCTGGCAAACGTCGATGCCATCCTATCAGGCGGATGTAGAGGATCAGCTTGTCTGTTGCCTGTTGATCGAAACCGTAGAAGCTGTTGCCAACATTGATGAAATCTGCGCTGTCGAAGGTATTGATCTGCTTGTCGTCGCTGCATTTGATCTGTCCACGGCATTGGGCGTGTCCGGTCAGCTTGGCCACCCCGATTTTATCGCAGCTCAAACCACGATCGAACAAGCCGTGGCTAATGTCGGAATTCCGCTGGCCGGTAATGCACTGACCAAAGAACAGGCTGATAGCCTGTTTGCGCGCGGCTATCGCATGGTTGGCGGATTTGACATTTTATGGTTGCGCCAAAAGGCCGGAGAAATTCATAGCTGGACAGCAAAGTAGAACGAACGACAAAATCTGTCGCATTCCGACTTGCCCAAATGACATCTGAGGCCCAACGTGCCGCAAAACCACGTTGCGAAGGCTAAATTCATGAAAACCACCACCCGTGTTGTTGTTATTGGCGGCGGAGTCGTCGGCTGTTCGGTTCTGTATCATCTGACCAAATTGGGTTGGTCCGATGTGATGCTGCTGGAACGCTCAGAGCTGACAAGCGGCAGCACATGGCATGCCGCTGGAGGCTTTCATACACTGAACGGCGACACCAATATGGCGGCGTTGCAGGGCTATACGATCCGCCTTTACAAAGAGTTAGAAGAAATCACCGGCATGTCCTGCGGGCTGCACCACGTCGGCGGCGTGACACTGGCCGACAATCAGGACCGGTTTGACATGTTGCTGGCAGAACGTGCCAAACATCGGTTTATGGGTTTGGAAACTGAAATCATCGGGCCAGAAGAAATCAGCAAAATTGCCCCTGTCACCAATATCGACGGCATCCTTGGTGGGCTTTATGATCCGCTTGATGGCCATCTGGACCCATCGGGTACCACCCACGCCTATGCCAAAGCCGCGCGAATGGGTGGTGCGACCATCGAAACCCACTGCATGGTGCGCGAAACCAATCAGCGCGCGGATGGGACATGGGATGTTGTCACCGACAAAGGCACGATTCACACCGAACATGTGGTGAATGCCGGCGGCCTGTGGGCGCGTGAAGTTGGTGCAATGGCTGGTTTGTATTTCCCTCTGCATCCTATGGAGCATCAATATATCGTCACCGATGATATCTCCGACATCGTTAATCTGGGCCGTGAACATCCGCATGTGATGGACCCGGCAGGGGAATCCTATCTGCGGCAAGAAGGTCGCGGGTTGTGCATCGGGTTTTATGAGCAGCCCTGCAAGCCATGGGCCGTCGATGGGACGCCTTGGAATTTTGGCCATGAACTGCTGCCAGACGACTTTGACAAGATCACCGAAAGCATTGAATTCGCTTATAAACGGTTCCCAGCCCTGGAAACCGCCGGTGTCAAATCGGTCATTCACGGGCCCTTTACGTTTGCACCCGACGGCAACCCGTTGGTCGGACCTGTACCCGGTGCACGTAACTATTGGTCGGCTTGTGGTGTTATGGCCGGGTTCAGTCAGGGTGGTGGCGTCGGGCTGACACTGGCGCAATGGATGATCCAAGGAGAGCCGGAACGCGATGTAATGGCAATGGACGTGGCCCGCTTTGGCGACTGGATCAGCCCCGGCTATACCCGCCCCAAAGTTATTGAAAACTACCAAAAACGGTTTTCAGTGTCTTATCCGAACGAGGAACTGCCCGCTGCGCGTCCCAATCGTACCACACCAATGTATGACGTTTTCACAGGCATGGGGGCTGTTTGGGGGGCTCAATTCGGGCTTGAAGTGGTCAACTACTTCGCCCAAGGCGACGAGCCGACCTATGAAACCCCCTCATTCCGACGCTCGGATGCGTTTGACGCCACAGCACGCGAGGTGAAAGGCGTGCGCACTGGTGTTGGCATCAACGAAGTGCATAATTTCGGCAAATATCTAATAACAGGCCCAAAGGCGCGAGACTGGCTGAACCGTATCATGGCCGGGCGTATTCCGAAATTGGGACGGTTGTCATTGACGCCGATGCTGTCGCCCAAAGGCCGCCTGATTGGTGACTTCACCATATCCTGTCTTGGTGAAGAGGAATTTCAGGTTACGGCCTCTTATGGCAGTCAGGCCTTTCACTATCGCTGGCTCAATCAACATCAAGAAGATGGCGTAAGTATCGAAAATATCAGCGATAAACGGAACGGATTTCAGGTTGCAGGACCAAAGGCCAACGCTGTTCTGGCCGCTTGCACCCGTAGCGATATTTCCGACATGCGCTTTCTGGATGTCAAACGTATGACCGTGGGTATGACCGACTGCATCGTGCAGCGGGTCAGCTATACCGGTGATCTGGGATATGAAATCTATTGCGATCCGATGGGTCAGCGGGCGCTGTGGGATGCGCTTTGGGCCGCAGGTCAGGAACACGACATGACTCCTTTCGGCATGCGGGCGATGATGTCGCTGCGTCTGGACAAGTTCTTTGGCAGTTGGATGGCAGAATTCTCGCCAGATTATTCGGCAGCAGAAACCGGGCTTGATAGGTTCATTTCCTTCAAGAAAGATGCCAATTTCATTGGAAGAGCTGCCGCCGAAGCCGAGCGAGACACAGGTCCGAAACGCCGTCTCGTGGCCTTTGAGGTTGATGCGGACGACGCCGACGTCAACGCCTATGAGCCGATCTGGCTGGATGGCAGGGTCCAGGGGTTCTGCACATCGGGTGGCTATTCGCACTATGCTGGAAAATCCATTGCTCAGGGTTTTTTGCCAACCGATCGCATTGTTGATGGATTGCAGGTCGAAATTGAAATCCTTGGCCAGATGCGCCCTGCCAAAGTGATAACCGATGTACTGTTTGACGCTGACGGAGCGCGTATGCGGGGGTGACAGGCGTTACGACAAACGCCACATTGACCGGATGAACATAGCAATCCTCATTCTGGCCGCCGGACAGTCAACACGTATGCGCGGTGTGGACAAACTGTTGCTGGATATCGACGGCAAGCCGTTATTGCGGCGCATTGCTGAGATGTCGAGCAGGGTGACGGATGCTGCTTTGCTGGTGGCGCTGCCTGCCGAACCACATCCCAGATGGGCAGCGCTGGACGGATTAGATATTACCCGGGTTGCAGTCGCGGATGCAGCAGAAGGGATAAATGCTAGCCTTCGTGTCGGCGTCGCCGCACTTCCCAAAGATTGCGACGCCGTCATGGTCTTGCTGGCAGATCTTCCGGATTTGACGCCCGTTGACATTACAAAGATGCTGCAAGCCGTTGAAATGAAACCCAATGCACGAATATGGCGCGGCTTGACCGAGGACGGGAAGCCCGGTCATCCGGTGATTTTTCATCGCTCGTTATTCCCGGAACTTTGCGCATTGAGCGGCGACAGTGGAGCGCAGTCTGTGGTGAAGGCCCACAAGGATCATGTGGAATTGGTGCCTTTACCGCAGCAAAATGCCCGACTTGATCTTGATACACCGGAAGACTGGGAGCAGTGGCGAAAAACGCGGCTGACCTGACTTTTGACTTTGAAAAAAAGGACGGTGTGGAAACATCCACACCGTCCATTTGCCGTGCACCCGGGTCACACGGAACCTACTGCATATCCGGGTTAAAGCCCGGTGTTTAGCGTGACAACAACTGGGCTTCGTGTTTCTTCAGCGATCTTCGTGCTGATTGATACGATTTCAGACCTTCGGCGCTCTCTAGTTCAGGGAACAATTCAAAGATCTCGTTACGCTGAGAGTTGCCGATACCGGCCAGTGAATGATCGCCTGGCTGAAAGCTTTCGGTCCAGGCCCCATCCGACAGTACAACTTCGTGCTGGTCGAACATAAAGTGGAAGTAGGTCACCTTGGACACGTCCACCACATCGACACCATCGAGGCCGGTCAGGTATTTGGCTGCGACCAGAACTTCGCGATCCTCAAAATACAAAGCTGTTTTGTCGTTGGCGACCAGAACGCGGTGGTTCGGACTGACCATCATGTCACGTTCTGGCAGACCATTGCCCAGCGCGCCTTTCTGGATCAGTACCGGACGCAGATGGCGCGCGGCTTCGACATCGGCACCTGTCAGTGCTTTCTTGCCCATCCAGCGGATTTCCTGAATGCCATTGTCGCGTGTAATGACACGGTCCCCAACCTTAAGATCTTCGATCTTACGTTCGCCTTTTGGCGTGGCGATCAATGTTCCAGGGGTAAAGCAGACCACACTTTCAATGTTCTCGAAAGCTGCGGTCCCGGTGATGTTCCCGTCAGCATCATAAAACGTGACTGTCCCGTTCTCGTCATCGGCCGGATCATAGTCTACGTCCAAGGATCCGCCAGCGTTCGCGGCTTCGGCTGCGCCGGTCAGATCAAGGACATCAACGTCCAGATCATCTGCATCTTCGCCACCATCAATGACTTCGCCCTGACTGATGTTGATGAATGTGTCATCACCAGTCTGACCATAAAGGATATCGCCACCGTCGCCCGCCGTCGTATTGCTTCCCGACAGGGTGTCATCGCCTTCACCGCCAACTACAATGTCGCGACCTTCGCCGCCATCCAGCATATCGTCACCGGTGCCGCCATCAATGGCGTCATTGCCCTGGTTGCCATAGACTTCGTCGTCACCGGATCCGGCAAAGATGACATCGCTATCGTCCATCCCGTAAACGGTGTCGTTGCCACCACCCGCCAGAATTACATCCTGTTCATCGACCAGCGGCAGAACGGCATCGTCATTATCAACCATGTCGCCTTCGGGGTCTCCGGTGTAAGCCAGATCAATCAGATCGTCACCTGAGGTGCCCTCGACAATACCGTCAACCCCAGTCACAGCCGGTCCACCAGGAGCTGGTGTCCCGGGATGGCCGGTAATCTCGGGATCGCCGCCCACAACCAGAACATTCTCAATCTCCGAGAACTCGAGCGTGCCTTTAACCGTTAGATCGGAGTTATAAAAGGTGACAACGCCAGCTTCAGAATCCGCACCGGTTTCACCATTGTAGGAAACGGTTGCCAAACCAGAAACGACAAGCCAGTCATCATCAACTCCGCCCTCGCCCCCTTCGATGGTATCGCCGATACCGCCACCTATGATATCTGCGTCATCACCACCAAAGATAAGGTCGGCCCCCTGACCACCCAGAATGGTGTCATAGCCGGTGCCACCAACGATGGTATCTTCGTCGATGCCGCCGGACAAAAAGTCGTCGCCCGCGCCACCATCAATACTGTCATCATCATCCTGACCAAAAATCGTGTCGTTGCCTTCACCACCATCAATCACGTCCATGCCATTGTTGGTCACCGGATCCGGAGCACCAACAGAACCATCATCAACGATGTTCAGCGCATCAGGATAGATTGGATCAAGCCCGCCATAGATCAGGTCATCGCCAGAGCCGCCGGAAATCTCATCCGAGCCTTCACCACCAACGATCACGTCGTTGCCGTCACCCCCGTCGATTGTGTCCTGATCAATGCCACCATCAATCGTATCGTTGCCCGTGCCACCATCAATCCAGTCAGCATCGTCACCGGTGGTAATGTCATCATGACCAGCACCGCCATAAACTACGTCGCGATCATCAAAGATGTCACCGTCCGCAGGAACAGGTGGAATAACCCCATAACCCGGAAAGCCCAGATCGGGCAGCGGAGTGCCGCCCGAAGTGTCGATTACGTCGTCGCCATCGTCGCCATAAACCGTGTCAGAACCGTCGCCACCATCAAGTGAATCATTGCCGTCCTGGCCGTAAAGAACATCGTCGCCTTCGCCGCCAATCAGCGTGTCGTCGCCTGGCACGCCAGTATCAACAGTACAGGTGGCATCGAAATAGATATCCGTTACCGCAATAGCGGACGTGTTGTGTCCGGTCTGAGAATGAATAATGACGATGCGCGCAATCGGGCCTTCGATGTCGACCAGCACAGAATTGTCCAGATCATCGTACGAACTGTTGCCACCGCCACTGTCAGCTGTGTCGTTTCCGGCGACCGAGTCCGTGTCATGCAACGTTAGATTTGAACCCGCTGTCAGATCAACAACAACAGCGTTGCCATCTGCATCAAATGCCTGGACTATGACCGAGGAATCTTGATCGATGTCATTGATCCGAAACGAAACATTTCCTACTTCGTCTGAGAATTCCAATTTATAAGCGGAACTGTCCCCTGCGCTGTCCAGATACGATCGCAACCCGCTTGTTGTATCCACCGGATCGCCATCCGTAGCGATCCCATCAGTGGCCAAAGTCTTTTCAGTGTATGTGCTGCTGCCTTCAGAATTCGGCAAGACCAAAAAATCGACAACGACAGATCCTGTATCCTGGCTGAAACCGCCGGTCAGCCTGTCACCGTCATCAATGCTACCATGGCCATTGGGATCAGGTGCCTTGTCCCATTCAAAACTCTCACGCCCACTGGCTGATGGGTTTCCGTCGCCATATAGAACGTCGTCACCCGCTTCGCCGTAGACCAAATCCGATCCGGATCCGGCATAAACGGTATCATCTGCAAGACCCGCCTGTACGGTGTCATCGCCCGCGCCTGCAGCAATAATGTCCGAGTCGGGATCTACCCCCGACTGAATGGCATCCTGATGGTCGACCATGTCGCCTTCTGGATCACCGGTATAGGTCAGACCAATTGAGTCATTGCCAGTGGTTCCTTCAACAATTCCGTCCAGGGAGTCATTTTCCTTAGTCCCGGAATCTGAGCATGTATCATTGTTCGACTTATCATCGTGCGTATCAGACATTGCACTTTCCTCTCAGCGCCGCGCGCCAATCCGCGTAAAAAACGCGAACAAATTATAATGCCCCGACGATGATACTGGATCACTGACGACCAACACCCTTGCGCCAAAACTGAGAAGAGATGCCTGCGCCCACAAGTAGACCGGCACGCGCGTACCTATTATCGGTAAACACGTTGCGTGCACGTCACTGACCACTAGCTGTAGCCTTCTGAACACGCCTCTCATTCACATCAGTCAGATGCAAAAACGTGGTCGCCCCCGCGACCTAGCAAACATCGCCCCCCAGTTGGGCTGACTTTTTAGTATCGGACGGTCTGAAATCCGGAAAGGAAAAAATCATAGAAAATTCAGAGCATTTTCGAGAAATTTGGCTTTTTCGGCTTCGAGACAGTCGCGAAACTCTCCTTAAAAGTGCGTACTGTTTCCTGGCGTTGTCTCAAACCGGACCAAATACAAGCGATTTTAAGAGGAAAAATCAAATACACCGGCCCGGTTCGGTGAAAGAACGTTTTTTTTGTTTCACAGAACAATACAATCGCTGCAAACAAAACGTCTCGGCATCGGCGGCCGGATAAAACACATTTTTGCCTTGATCTGTCCACAATCTTTCACCAATAGGCTGAAATCCGCTGAATTGGTGCGTGTATAAGCTTCAATTTGCTACCCATGTAGTCGCGAATCAAAGTCAATTGTGGCAAAATTCGGTCGGCGGTGAATACAAACAGACCACCAGGCACGGCATTTCAGAGACGTTTTGATAGGTAGCCCCGCCTGTCTTTTTGCGTGGCAAAGAGTACCGCAAACGTTTTTAATTCGTAATTGAAAGGTCTTACTCAGTACCAGTACGCAACTGACTGAAGAAGACTCAAATGATTTGTCTCCATTATTAACCGTTCCCGACAATCCAAATTCAGGGCCTTGGCTCTGCAGCCCTTGCATTTCCAATGCTGTCTGCTCTTTCTTTGGGAACAACTGCGAATTGTGAAAGAGCGCGCCAGATGTCATCCTCAATAAGCTGCAAACTTG
>PIVL01000774.1 GCA_003354145.1 Paracoccaceae bacterium | reverse complement strand
CATAAATTTCTCGCCGATCGTCGTCACAAGTTTGATAAGAAGCGGTATCGGGTAACAAATTGGGCTGAGTACAACGAAAGCCTTCGTCAGCGCGGCGATGTAACAATTTGGTTGAGCCCGGAGGTCGAAGCTGGCTGGCGCGCGGAGCGCCGCAAGACACCGGGTGGCCAAGCGCTGTATTCAGATCTGGCGATTGAAGTATGTCTGACACTTGGTATGATTTACAAGCAGCCGTTGCGCCAAACAGAAGGACTGGTGCGAGGGCTCATGCGGCTCATGGGGTTGGATATAGCAGTGCCGGGCTATTCTACATTTTCCCGTCGCGGTTCAAGTTTGAGCCCGCCAGCCAAGTCTCGGGCCAAGAGATCCGGCCCTATCCATTTGGTTGTGGATAGTACTGGCCTCAAGATCTTCGGCGAAGGTGAATGGCTGCAAAACAAGCACAAAACAAAGGCTAAACGCAAATCTTGGCGTAAACTTCACCTCGGATTGGACCTCACAACCGGCGAGATTGCCTGTGCTGATTTGACAAAAGACGATATGGGTGACCCAACGGCTCTGCCGGAGCTTCTTGAGCAGATTGATGCCCCCGTCAGTCGTTTTCTGGCGGCTGGCGCGTATGATGGCGACCCCACCAGCGATCTACTCATGAACCGTTTTGGTGAAAATGTGGAGATCATTATCCCCCCGCCACGGAATGCGATCCCAAGTCCGGCATCCGACCATGATCCGACATCTCGCGACAAGTCCATTGCCTCAATTCGAGACAACGGGCGCATGACCTGGCAAGTCAGCAGCGGCTACAATCAGCGGAGCCGGGGAGAAACGCAAATGGGCCGCTGGAAGACGGTCATCGGACCCAAACTGAAAGCACGGAACTTTCAGAACCAGAAAACAGAGGTTCGGTTCGGCGCAAGCATTCTCAACAAAATGACCGAGCTTGGGCGTCCCAAGTTCGAAGTTGTTTCATGACCAAATTTATGAGTAAGGACGAGTTCCGATCTACGCTATATCCATGCAACACGGCC
>PIVL01000773.1 GCA_003354145.1 Paracoccaceae bacterium | reverse complement strand
ACCTGATTGAACTTATCCTCGAAAACGTTGGTTAGATACGGTACTTCCGCATAGACTTCTTGCGCAATTTTCAGCGACATTTCGGGGTCCATCGTGCCAAAAGGCATCATTACCTGAAAGGCGTGCAGCGGCAGGTTGGACGGCTCAAAGCAGTAACAGAAACCGCCAATATCCAGAATCCCGTCCTGAACTCCCTCTAGAACTTCGGTTACTTTTACGATGGAGCCCGAATAACCTTCGACAAAGTTGATGGTGTGATCGGTGCGTTCTTCGACGCGCTTTTTGAGCTCGGGCTGAAAGTAGTCAATCATCAGCCCGGCGTAGACTACACCGGGCGGGTGCCCCGAGCCGATGCGCAGAGTGATATCTTCTGCCATCGCCATAGTGGCGCTGACAGATATCGCGGCAGCGGTAGCAGCCGCGCCTTTGATCAGGTGTTTCATTTTATTCCTCCCTAAAGCGCCTGTTTCCAGGCCGTTTACGGTCTTGCCGATCTATGTGCCGACCTGACCGTTCGTTCATTTTCGCATCGCTCCTCGACTATTCTGCAACCGCTTGAGGGCGCGCGCTGTCGAGCGCGTCGATATCTGCGCGCAATGCGACCTTCTGGTCAGCTGAAAGAGGCACCAGCGGTGGCGCCATCCGCAGCCAATTGTCATCACCAGTGCGCCAGGCTTCTACTGTTTTCATGGCTGACATCAGCGGGTACTTTCCGGCCATTGTGCGCGCTGCGCGGACGGCTTTCATTGCCGCGTCGCGTTCAGGCCCTTCTGGCGCTTGCAGTGCTACCTGAGCTTTTGCACCAAATGCGTTGGTCGACCCTGAAATTATCCCTGCCGTCCCAATCGACAAGCCATCCCAGAGCATCGCCTCGGACGAGGGAAGCACATCGAAATCTTCGGCAACACCACCGGTGGCTTCTACAAAGGCACGTGACTGCTCGAAATCGCCGCTACTGTCTTTCAAACCAGCGATGATGGGGCCGAAAGCTTTGCGCAAGTTCGTCACCAATGTCGTTGACAGTGGAACCA
>PIVL01000772.1 GCA_003354145.1 Paracoccaceae bacterium | reverse complement strand
CGGCGGTCGCCAGTTTTGATACGGTAGTCCTTCCATTTGAATGCAACAATCTCGGCATCGGCGCTGACGAGGCGGCTGTTGGAGATCGCCACTCGGTGCGTATAACGGCTGAGATAGGCAAGTACGGCTTCCGGCCCACCGAAGGGTGGTTTGGCATAGACCACCCATTCGGTTTTGCGCAGCGGCGCGAGATATGCTGCGAAGGCATCAGGCTCTGCAAGTTCAGCCAGGTCGCCGAAGAAGGCCAGGTTGCCTGCGCGATGCAGTGCCAACAGGCCCTCGACAAACAAGCGCCGGAACAGTCGCGACAGCACCCACACATGCAAAAAGAACCCCGGCTTGCAGCTGACCCATCGATTGCCGTCGGGCGACAGGCCGCCGCCCGGCACGATCATATGGACGTGAGGGTGGTGCGTCAGTGCGGACCCCCAGGTGTGGAGTACGCTGGTCATGCCGACCCGCGCACCAAGCCGCTTGGGGTCGGCTGCGATGGTCACTACCGTTTGGGCGGATGCCTTGAACAGAAGTCCATAGACCGCTTTCTTGTTCCAATAAGCGATGCGGGCAATCTCGGCAGGCAGGGTGAAGACGACGTGGAAATACTCGACCGGCAACAGGTCCTCAGCACGCGCCGCCATCCAGTCCCGTGCGGCTGGCCCCTGACACTTCGGGCAATGCCTGTTTTTGCAGGAGTTATAGGCAATATGCCCGCTCTCACACATGCAAAGCATGTGTTGCCGCGCAACGGGTGGCTGCATTCTGTGCACGCCGCCACATGCCCGCCGAGCGCCTCGGTTCGGCAGGCCTCAATCGCTGACATGACCTTGAGCTGGCTCAGACTGATATGGCCCGCATTGGCCCGCCGCCACGCGGGGCCGTACTTTCGGAAGATATCAGCGATCTCTAGTGTTGACCGGGGCAACGCCCGCGCCCGTCACTCCAGACTTCGCTTCACTGTCTGGTCTTGCAGCTTGGCCAACATCTCGTAGGGGCTGACCGTGTCCTTGATCGTCTTCGTGGCAACATGGGTAT
>PIVL01000059.1 GCA_003354145.1 Paracoccaceae bacterium | reverse complement strand
GCCACCCATGTCGAGGCCAGACGCGTTGACGCATCGCTCGACAGCGCGAACGTGCATTTACCCCCAATCCAGTTGCTGTCATCCCTGATCAGTGTCGGCGGCATCATTGCCTCGGTATTGGGGGGCATCTGGATGGGTATCTTTACCCCCACCGAAGGCGCGGGCGCAGGGGCGGCGCTAGCGTTGGTTCTGGCCTTTGCCAAGGGCATGCGCTGGAGCGCTTTCGTCAGCGCGATATATTCCGTAGGCAAGACCGCCGCGCCCATCCTGATACTGCTGCTGGCTGCGGCGCTTTATTCCCGCACGTTAGCGATGACTGGCGTGACCTCGGCGATCCGCACGTTTTTCGTAGACAGCGGACTGGATCCGTTTACGGTCTTGGCGATCATCCTGCTTGTATGGTTCGTGCTTGGCATGATCATCGATTCAATCTCGATCATGCTTTTGACTGTCCCCATCGTAGAGCCGGTGGCCATGTCCTTTGGCTTTGACCAGCTCAGCTTTGCTATCGTCGGTATCATCGCCATTGAGGCGGGGCTCTTGACCCCTCCATTTGGGTTGCTGGTTTATACAGTCAAGGCGGCGATACAGGACGATAACGTCGGCGTGCAGCACATTTTTCTTGCCTCTATTCCGTATTGGTTAATCATGCTGGTGATCGTGGCACTGCTTGTCCTATTCCCCGGAATCACCAACTTTTTGCCCGACATAATGATGTGACACAACTTTCAAAAACCGGAGCCTTGCTAATGCCTGCCTATTGGATCGCCCGTTCGCGTATCAACGACCCCGTCGCCTACAAGCTTTATACCGATCAGATACCCGGAATTCTCGCGAAATTCGGGGGCAAGGTTCTGGCACGTGGCGGCAATTATCAGATCATGGAGGGGCCGGAAAAATTTCACCGTTTTGTTGTGATTGAGTTCCCCGACCTTGCAACAGGCGTTGCCTGCTTTACCTCTGACGAATACGATGCCGCAGCTCGGCATCGCCGCGAAAATGGCGCAGGCGAAGTCGAGACAGTTATCCTTGAGGCCGGAGAGTTTACCAAATAGCTGAAAGACAGGAACCAGAACGTGAAAACCACAAGCGTAATAATGCATGAACAGGGCGCACCAGAAGTCATGCGCCTGCAAGAAACCGAACTAAGCGCGCCCGGGGCCAGCGAAGTTCAGATCGAACAGACCGCCATCGGGCTGAATTATATGGATATTTACCAGCGTTCCGGGGCGTATAAAATGTCGCTTCCCAGTCCGCTGGGGCTTGAAGCGGCCGGGCGCGTACTGGCCGTTGGTGCCGATGTCGATGGGTTTTCGATTGGTGACAGGGTCGCCTATGGCCCTGTGCTGGGTGCTTACGCGACGCACCGCAACGTGCCTGCCGCGCGGTTGGTCAAGATACCGGACGGCATTTCAGACGAGATCGCTGCCGCCGTGCTGATGAAAGGCACAACTGTCGAGTACTTGCTGAATCGGACCCATAAAGTCAGCAAAAACGAGAGTGTTCTGTTCTGGGCTGCCTCGGGTGGTGTCGGCCAATTGGCGGGTCAGTGGGGTGCGTATTTGGGCGCGCGGATGATCGGTGTCACATCGGGCGCAAAGAATTGCAAAGCAATTCTTGACGTTGGCTATAGTGATGCGATTGATCGCAATTCAGAAGATGTCGCCGAGCGTGTCAAGAAACTGACCGACGGCAAAGGCGTTCCGGTAGTCTATGACAGCATCGGTGCCGACAGCTTTGATGCGTCAATCAATAGCCTCGCGACTTATGGGCTTTTTGTTTCATTCGGCGCCACAACCGGAGAGGCACCGCCGGTCCCGCCCGGTTTATTGCAACACAGTGGGTCGCTTTTCTTTACCCGGCCCACTCTCGCTGATTACATAAAGCAGCGCAGTGATTTGGTGCATTCCGCAAACGAGGTTTTTCGGCTTGTCTCCGAAGGCGTTCTGACCGTCAACATTAACCAGCGTTTTTCGCTGGACGAGGTCGTAAAGGCGCATCATGAATTGGCTGCTGGAACAACAACTGGTTCGACAATTCTTGTGCCCTAGGGGCGAGAGAACTGTCCCGAAAAGGCGATGTTCTACATTCGTAGGTACCTTTGATCAGCTTGAGTCTTCGTTTGGTACAGTTGCCCGCTCGATCGCAAGCATGACAGCTGAATTATCCAGGTCACCTTCGCCCTGCGCCAGACTATCGGCGACAACTTCCAGATATCTTTGAGCCATGGGCAGCCCCTGCCCTGCTCGCTGCGCCTGTTCGTATATCAACCCAAAATCCTTGGCGGATTGGTTGACGCGGCCAAGTGGCGAGAAATCCCGCGCAACCATCTTTGGCCCTTTGGAGGCCATCACTTTGGATGCCGCTGCCGATTGAAGGGCGAGATCCAGAAAATCAGCCGGGTCCAGACCAACCGCTTTGGCAAATACGACGCCTTCGGCAACGGCGGCACGGGACAGCCCCAGCACCAAATTGATCGCCAGCTTGGCGCGGTTGCCATTGCCAATCTTACCAACATGGAAATGTGCCCGCGACAAAACCTCAAAGACCGGCGCAAGGTGATCGGCAATCGCCCTATCGCCCGCCACCAGAAAAATCGCATCCCCCGCAGCCAGATCAGCGCTTGTTCCCGAGATCGGAGCCTCAATCAGGTCATGTCCCCTTCGCGCAGCATCTTCGGCAATCCCCGGCATCAGGGACGGGTCACAGGTGCTAACCGATATGATCGCAGCGTCGTTGCTGACCGGAGATTGATCGACAAGCTGCGCAAGTTGATCCGTGCTGAAGACAGCACTGATGACACAATCCGCGTCCCAGATTTGATCGGCCAACATGGGATGCCCGCCCAACGCTCCCAACTGCGCCATGCAGTTGGGGTCGGGGTCAAAACCGCGCACGGTCACACCAGCCGCGATCAGACGGCCAGCCAAAGCGCAGCCGATCAATCCCAGACCAAACAAACCGATGGTTTCAGGTAGATTCTTTTGGTTCATCTTCAAGCTCCAAACGATCAATCAAGTCTTTATACAGTGGAAAAAGCCACGAAAATCCGTGTCCGCATCCCCTTTGGCACCATGACACGCACCGTGCTGACCCAAGCCCACAACGGCAATTCTGCTCACTTCGGGGGGCGGTTTTTCGGGCAACGGCTCCATCTTTCGGTCAGAGGGTTACTGGGCGGCCTTCATGTCAGCAAGTTGCGCCAGAGACTGGTTGGACAGCGGCAACCCCACCGGGTCGCCAGTTTCGGCGGAAATATCAGCGCCCAGATAGCATTCCATGACCATGCGTGCGTGTTCTGGTGCGACCATCGGGTCGCGATCCAGAAGTACCGACTCAAGGAAATGCAGCGTCTCGGGACCCATCTGGCCGGCAAATACATGATCAACATGTTCTCCTGGCATTGTCGACATCGGGTATTGCGTCCCATCGGCCACCGTATTCAGCCAGTTGTCGCGTGATGTATCGTCAAGGATTAACGCGCCATCTGTTCCGGTGATCTCAATCCAGGTGCCGCAATAATTCGGATAGCTGGGTGGCAGGTTCCAGCCACCGCCGACGACCACCAGTGTGCCGTCATCCATGGTCACTGTGCTCCACATACAATCATAGGAACCGTTGAGGTCTTTCATGTAACCATAGGCCCCTTGTGAATATATTTTGACGGGTTTTGCCGGGGCCAGCAGCCAAAACACGAAATCAAGGTCATGGGTGGATTCCATCGCCGCAGGTGACAGCTTGACCCGATTGGCGATCTTCTTGCCAAGATTGCGGGACAAATGACGGCTCACCATGACATTAACCACTTTGCCAAGCTTGCCTTCAGCGATGGACTTCTTGGCATAGGCTATTTTGCCGTTGAACCGCTGTGAATAACCAATGGTGAATTTTACTTTATTTGCCCGCGAAATAGCGATCAGGTCGTCCGCCTCAGACAATTCAAGAGCGATGGGTTTTTCCAAAAGCACGTGTTTTCCGGCCTTCAAACAGTCCCGCGCAATCGGGTAATGCGATCCCTCTGGCGTTGTTGAAATATAGACCACCGTAATGTCGGGATTGGCAATGATATCGTGATAGTCCAACGTCGCTGTTGCGCAGTTGGTCAGAGCCTTCACCTCGGCTAAACGATCTGGCAGGATCTCGCAGATGTGCAGCTTGTCAACCAGCGCGGAATTTGCCAGCGTCTCTGCACGGATTCCACCACACCACCCACAGCCGATCACCGCAACCTCGACTTGTTTCATTTGTCATTATCCCTTTTGTCAGTTTGCACTCTGTTGGTTGTTTGGCAACTCGCTCGCCAACACGATGGGTCAGCTATTCACCGTCATCGTGGACAACGTACTTTGAAGGTGCGTTTGCATGGCCTTGTAGGCCTGGTTCCCGTTGCGCTCTTCTAGCGCGGTCAAAATTGCATCATGCTCATCAAGGGAATGATAATCTGGACCGGGCGCAATTTCGGGGGTGTTAAGGCGGCGCCAGACGACCACAAAGCGTACCCCGTTCATGATCTTGTGCAAAGCGTGCAACAGCGAATTGCCCGAAGCCTCGGCCAGAATATCGTGGAACTCGGAATCCATATCTTCGTAGGCAGGCCAACTCACGGCGGTGCGCATAGCGGTTGCCAGTCGGCGCAGATCCCGTAACTGACGAGGCGACGCATGCAGCGCGGCCATCTTGGCCAATTCAGGCTCTAGCGCCAGCCGGGCCATCATCGCCTCATGCGGGCCGGTGCGTTCGGCGAGATCCGCAATAGTGCCTTCGGCCGAGCGTGATTTGCGTTGTTCGGGTTTCTTGGCAAGGAAAGTCCCGCGCCCAACCTGGCGGGCCACGGTGCCGCTGGATTCCAAAACCAGAAGCGCCTTACGAAGCTCGGCGCGGCTGATACCCAGAGTCGCGCAAAGAACACGCTCCGGTGGCAATCGCCCTCCTTCGGTCAGATCAGAAGCCGCAATCCATGCTCGAACGCGTAAAAGAACCTTGTTGCTCATTGGTTTACCAAATCCGTAGTTTTGGACAGACAGCTTTGCTGTTGTCCAGTGATTTCACCATCCAAAGTAATGGGTTTTCATTCGTCTCTGCAAGGATATAACAGCATTATGTCCCTTTGATCACACGTCGCTTGTAAAATGGTCAACCATATTGTGAGAGTATCTGAAAATGCCCCTCAATTATTCTCTGGGAAACCGAATATCCGCCTTCCTAGACTTGATCGCGCGGCGACATATGCGGCACCGTCTCGCCGGTTTCGGTAAAGGTCCGAGTGACTTCCCGCGCACCATAAATCCACAGAATGACCAATCGACCCGCGCCGGTATTCTTGAAATAATGCGGCACGTCAGCAGGAACGAACGTACTGTCCATCGCCCCAAGCTGGATCAGCTGTCCAGCAACCAGGGCTTCGGCCTGGCCTTCCAGAATGGTCACCTGCTCGGCACAGTTATGGCTGTGCAACGGGGCGGCGGAACCCGCAGGAAACACGGTCGTGCCTGTCGTGAAAGGTGCCGTATCGGCGGTGCGCTTGCCCACCATCAGACGCGTTTTCACACCGTCGCCACGCGCGAACGGCGTGATCGCATCGTATTTCAATACCACGCCATCAGTCATGTCTTTTCCTTTCCAAACTGAATTCTCGACACGCTTCCAAACCCGTACCGAAGGAGAACCAAATCATGTCACAGACCGTCCCTCATGTCAGCGGCACTGCGCTTGAGGCGTTTATCACCAGAAGCTTCGTCGCGACAGGCATGCCCAGGGCCGATGCGCATACTGCCGCTGGCCTTATCACCCAGGCCGATCTCATGGGGCAAGATGGCCACGGGGTCTTTCGTCTGCCGATGTATATCAACCGTATCCGCGCCAAAGGTCTGAACGTGAGGCCCAGATTCCGTCGACTGCAGAACCGCACGGCCACGGCATTGATCGATGGGGACAACGGGCTGGGACATCTGGTCATGCACCACGCCACTTTGCTTGCTATGGAAAAAGCCGAAAAGACCGGGGTGGCCTGGGTGGGAGCACGTCATTCCAACCATGCGGGCCCTGCCTCGCTTTACGCAATGATGCCGCTGAAAAAAGATATGATCGGTCTTTATATTGCCGTTGGCAGCGCCAATCACCTGCCGCCCTGGGGTGGAACGGAAATGCTGCTTAGTACCAATCCAATTGCTGTGGCCGTACCCGCGATGAATCGACCGCCTATCGTGTTGGACATGGCAACTACTGTTGCCGCTTATGGCAAGGTCAAAACCGTTGCTCAAAAGGGCGAAATGATGCCCGAGGGCTGGATGATCGACCGGAACGGCGCGCCTCTGACTGACCCGTCCCGCGCCGCCGAGGGGTTTTTGCTGCCCATAGGGGGACCCAAGGGCTATGGGCTGTCGCTGATCTTTGGCATTCTGGCAGGCACCCTCAATGGTGCCGCTTTCGGTCGCGAGGTGGTGGATTTCAATGCTGATTCCACGTCCGTGACTAATACAGGTCATTTGATCCTTGCCCTCGATATCAAGGCGTTCGCCGATCCGGATACGTTTCGCCACGGGATCGACGCCGTTTGGGAACAGATGAAATCCTCGCCCCTTCTTCCGGGTGTCGACGAAATTCGCCTGCCCGGCGAGCGACTGCATCGGGTAACGGGCGAACGCAGTGCCAACGGTATTCCGCTTTCGGCTCCTTTGCGGGCACAACTGGCGGATCTGGCCAAAGAGCTTGAGATCGATCCGCTTTGACACGTCCATACCGGTACCAATTTCTCAAAAGGCCCCGGGCAACCATTCAATCGCCCGGAACAATTTCTTGTGATTCTCGTGGGTCTTACTGCGAGGTAAGCGTTTTCACGAGTTCCTTGTAGGCACCATCTTGCTCGACCCGCATCGCTTCATATTCGTCCGTGCCAATGATATCGATGTTTTCACCCAAACGGCCCATCATGCGATTAAATGTCTTGTCACCTTCAAGCGATTTGAAAGCCGCGCCGAGCGTTTCGAGTACGTCATCCGGAGTTCCCGCCGGGGCAAGGACAACCCGGTGCATAAAGCCCACATCGCCTTCGACACCAACCTCGGCCAAGGTGGGCACATCGTCATAGATCCGCTCAGCGCCTGCTGTGGCCAGCACCCGAAGAGTACCTGCCTGCACATGGCCTCCGATCGCCGATGGGAAACCCATGGTGACATCGGCGTCACCAGCAAGAAGGGCCTGCAGAGCAGGTCCGCCACCCTGGAAGGGTACGAGGTTCCATGAAATATCAAGCGCCTTCATAATCTGGGCAGCGGGAACAAAAAGTGCGCCCCAATTCCCTGAATGCGCCAATTGAACACCGCCGGGATTGGCCTTTGATGCAGCCACAAGATCCGCCATGGTCATATATGGGCTATCACCACGCACCACGACAGCGATAGGCGCATAGTTGATGCGAGCCACCGGCACAAAGTCTTTGCCCGGATCGTAGGGCAGAGTTTCAACGTGTTGCTGCAGCATATCGATGTAATTGTGGGTGAACAGCAGCGTGTAGCCGTCCGCCGGCGCATTGGCGACTTCCTGTGTCCCTTTTTGCCCGCCAGCGCCCGGGGTCAGCCTGACAATCATCGCCTGATCCAGATAGGTTGGAATGATTGAGGTGATCACCCGTGCGTTCAGATCATGGCTGCCGCCTGCCCCCAGTGGGATCACCATTGTAATCGGTTTCTCTGGATACTCAGCCCAGGCAGCGCCAAAAGACGCCGCGACTGCAAAACCGGCCGCCATTGCTAGCGTGGTGGCCTTTTTGATAGAGGTGTTGAACATTTTGTCTCTCCCTAATTGCATCGTCACTCAGGTCAGTCTGGAGAGTCGATGCAATCGCCCCAGACTAAAAGTATTGAATTACCTCGCCGCTACGGTGCGCGTACGCCGCCATAAAACTAATCCGATAACAGGTATGGCCAGCAAGATGGCCACGGCTCCCAATCGCTCGCCAAAAAAGAACCCGAATGGCTCGCCGTTGGTCATGGCGACGGTCTGGCCGAATGCGTATTCCATGGGCGGCCCCAGAATAAAGCCCATCACCATTGGCATCACATCAAATTTTGCAGCGCGCGCGACAATCCCTACAAGTCCAAACACGACCAGCATCAGCAGATCGATCGAGTCCGAGCGGAACACATAGGCCCCGGCAAATGCAAACATGATCACCACCGGAATCAGGATCGACACCTTGATGGTGACCAATCGAGAAAAAAACGGGATCGAAAGATATCCGATCACCAGAAACAGCAGGTTGGCAAAGACCATTGCCACAAGGATCGCAAAGACTGTTGCACCCTGTTCTTCAAATAACTGTGGCCCCGGTCGCAGACCCTGAGCAACAAAGGCTCCCAGCAGGATCGCAGTCACATTGTCGCCCGGAATGCCAAGCGTCAGCAATGGAACCATGGTCGGCCCGTTGACGGCGTTATTGGCAGCTTCGGCAGCGGCGACGCCTTCCAACTCGCCCTCCCCAAAGGTCTCGGGGTGGCCCGATGCATTCTTGGCCGCCGAATAGCCCATCATCGCGGCAACGACCTGCCCAAGGCCCGGTACAATGCCGATCGCTGTTCCAATCATGGTTGACCGGCAAATTGTACGAAAGCAACGGCGAAACTCGGCTTTTGAAAGCCGTTCGCCCATCAGTGCGGCAAGTTGCGTGACTTTTTCATTTCGCATCACCACGGTGGCGATTTCCGGGATCGCAAAGACACCGATCAGCATCGGTAGCAACGGAATTCCGGACTTGAGATCAAATACCCCAAAAGTGAATCGCTCGACCCCACCTAAAGGATCGGTCCCAATGAAGGACAGCCAAAGGCCCAGCAACATCATCACAAGGCTTTTCAGTGGGCTCACACCAGACGTCGCGGCGATAATTACAAGGCTCAGAAGAAGCACGGCGAACAATTCAGGCGGGCCGAACTGCATCACCAGATAAGCGATGGGAAAAATCATCAGGATGGTAAAGATGTCGCTTGATGTGTCCCCGAAAACTGAAGCGAACAGCGCCATATCCAACGCTTTGCGGGACTTGCCTTGCTGGGTCAGCTTGTAGCCATCACGCGATGTGGCCACCGCAGCGCCGGTACCTGGCATCGAGATCAGGATCGCCGGTATGCTGCCACCGAAAATCCCGCCCTTATAAACCCCTAACAAAAAGGGAATACCAACGATGGGTTCGAGAAAAAACGAGATCGGCAGCAGTATTGCCATCGCCATCAAAGTGGTAAACCCCGGCAGTGACCCAACCAGCATCCCGCCAAACAGGCCGAAACTCATCATCATGAAGGTGTCAAACCGCATCGCCATGGCAAAGCCTTCGGCAAGTTGATCAAGCATTTGCGGCCCTCGTATTCTGTAGTATTATCATGTGGTTATCCGCCCAATAGTCGCGTATAGGCGAGTTCGATTATGTGAAGTTCCGGAAGCGACACCGCGAGCAGCCGCGTGGCCGCCAAATAGAGCAGAGCCGGACCGCCGAGCGACAACAGAGCCACTTGCCAGATAGAGCGGTTGCCCATTTGCAATGACAACAGCGCAACTGCGATGGCTGAGGAAATCAGAAAACCAAAGGGCTGCATTGTCAGGGCATATAAGATCAGGATTCCGAAGAACACGACACCTCGACTCACTCTGCTAGACGACAGGTGGCTCTTGTATTCATGGCCACCTTGCTGGTTCAACAAAACCAAAAGCACTGTACAGAGCAACGCCAGAAGTATGAAAATGATCGACGGGAACAGGCTCGGCTCTAAGGCCGACAGGGACCTGCCAAACAGCAATTTAGGCTCTGCGACCAGCGAATTCATAAAAAGCAACCCGAGCAGGGACAGGGCTAACAAGACTGTCAGCACGACAATCTCAGATGTAGCGCGAAGGTTGAAAATCTTCATGATTGGGCACCTGTTTGCAAAGCTGCGACAGCTTGGGTCATGTGCGCACCTGTGCCAGATCATCTTCGAACAGGGCGATCAGTTCCGGGCCAAACCTTTGTCGGGTCTTGTCAACTTCGTCTCGGGTGGCGTTCGCAAAAGCGGCGTGTTCTGTTTCGCTTAGCTCGACTAAGGTAACCCCGTCATCAATCAGCGCCTTAGCACAGATCTCGTCGTCTTCTTCGGCAAAACGACGCTGTTCGGATGTGGCTTGCATCACTGCAGTTTCGACTGCGGCGCGAACCTCTGGCGGCCAGCTTTCCACAGTTTTGCGGTTGAACAGAACCAAAGCGACGCCCAGAAGGTGACCGGTCAAGGTGATAACCCGATGGGTTTTGTGCAGATCAAAGTTGTAGATATTCGTTAGCGGATTCTCCTGAGCATCCACGCGCCCCGTGGCAACGGCATCTGGCAAGTCGCGCACATCGATTGCCATAGGATCAAACCCCAGCGCGCGAAAAACGCGCTGATGATCGTCGCTGGCGAGTGTGCGCAGCTTCAGCCCCTGACAATCATCGGGCTGCCGGAACGGTGTGGCCACAGACGATATCTGGCGCAGCCCGTTGTCCCAGTAGCCAAGCACGCAAAACCCGGTCTTGTCCGCGACTTCTGCTGCCAGACGCTGCCCCAGAGAACCATCAAGAACTCCGTAAGCCAGACGCCGGTTCGGCACAGTGAAATGCTGATCGAACAGGGCCAGTTCCGGAACCCGCTCGGCAAGGTAGCTTGACGAGAAATAACACCCATCCAGTTCGCCGCTTTCGGTCATGGACAGAAGGTCAGACGCTTTGTGCCCGCTTTCAACAATGTTCTGTTGGAACTCAATCTCGACAGTGTCGCCTGCGATCCGGGTCAAGGCGTCGCAAAACACCCGCGCACCGCGCGTGTGAACCGAATTGTCACCCTGGTACCCACCAAACCGGATTTTTGTGGCCATTAGGTAAGCTCCCGCATCAGTTCATCGGGATCAACGGGCAGATCGACGGGTTGATTGCGTTTGGCTGACAAGTCCATCGCCATCGTCATTAACAAATTGCGATGCCCGTCCGCCGCTGTGGCGTGGGGCGTGCTTTGCCCTGTGTAAATTCGCTGATACCAGGCATTGGTTTCTTCGCGCATCGGGCCCCATAGCTGGCCGTCATGAAGGTCACCCGGTGGATAGCTGGTCAGGAAATCAACATGCCGCGCTGGTGCAACATAGCCATCCGGCACATAACCACCGCCTTGCGCTATGTTGGTCGCCAATACCAAATCACGGTGGGTGTCCTCGATGTCGATCACACCTTCTGTGCCGACAATACCAATCTCAATTCCGTAAACGGCACCCGGCCATACCTCGGGCAGCGCCCAGGATATACTCATTGACCAAATCGTCCCATCGGTCATCGTCCAGACTCCGAATGTGGAATCCTTGGTACCGATTTTGCCCAGACATACGTCGTTGGATTGCGCAAAGACGGATTTTGGCACTTTTCCTTCCATCAGCCACATGGACATATCCAGACTGTGGGTGCCCGACACCACCATTGGTGTCAGCGTTGCACGTTCTTGCGTGCGCCGCGTGGTGGCGATAGGCACCATTCGGTTCATGAATGCGCGGGTGACGACCGAATGAACGTCACCTATCTGCCCGGTGATCAAGCGTTCCTTGACTGCAAGAAACCGGCGACGAAATCGGTTCGTGTAACCAACAACGGCGTCGACACCTGCCTCTTCGATGGCAGCCAAAATCTGGGCAGACTGCCGAGCATCAGTGGCCAGTGGCTTTTCGATGAAAAGGTCATGGCCTTGTTCAATCGCCAGCATAGTAGGGTCAAAATGAAAGTTTTCATCCGTTGCAATAATTGTGGCCGTGACTTCGGGCCGCTTCAGTAGCTCTTGGTAATCTGTTGTGAAAAAGTCTGCTGAAATGTCCTGCTTCAGCTTGCCACCAATGTCAGATTTCAGATCACAAAGACCGATCCAGCCGACTCCGGGATAGGCACGGGCAATTTCCGCCCTGATCCGGCCTATCGTACCGCAACCGACGATTGCCAGGCCAATCTCTTTGCGTTCAGTTTTTACCACGAGGATTCCTTTCGTTTCATTTTGTGACGGCAACGGGGGCATTTTTGGCTCGGGAATTGCGCAGGCCCCGCAGTATCCCCTCGACCACAACGAACAGCACAAAAACCATCAGGATGGTGCCAATCCATTGCGAAAGGACAAGGCCCAGGCTTTTGTCTTCAAAAACCAGCAATGACCGGCGCAGGTTTTCATCGGCTAGTGGCGCCAGAATGACCCCCAACACAATGGGGGCAACCGGGAAGCGGAACGCAATCAGAACCCAGCCTGCAACGCCTGCACCGAACATCACCCAGACGTCGAACATCGACAGCTTCACCGAATAGGCACCGATCACACAGACAGGGATGATCAGAGGCATCAGGATACCACGCGGCAGGCTGAAAAGCTTTACGCAAGGCGCGATCAAGGCAAAGGCAGCCGCATACATCATGAAATTGGCGATTATCAGCGCGCCATAGATAAAATAGATCAGACCCGGCTGATCGATCTCGATCGTCGGGCCGACGTTGACATTCTTCAGTGTCAGCGCCGCCAATAGAGCGGCAGCGGCGGCATTGCCGGGGATACCAAGCGCCAGCGTCGGTAACATTGAGCCGCCGATATTGGCGTTATTGGCGGTTTCAGCACACACCAGAGCCTCGTAACTGCCGCGGCCCCATTTAGCCTTCTCATCTGGCTTGGCTCGGCGACGGCCAATATCATAGGCCAGAAAAGAGGCAACATTTGCGCCGGCCCCTGGAATGGCACCGATCAATGTTCCGAGAATGCCCGAACGGATTGCCGACGGTGTAAAGCGCCTTAGCAGGCCAAGCGGCGGAACGATCCGGCCAACGGCACTGGGAATAGTGGGCGCGTTCTTTGACGGCAGCGTGCGCAGGATCTCGGCCAACCCGAACAGGCCGATCAAAACGGCGACATAGGAAACCCCATCGTAAAGCGCAAAACTGCCGAAGGTAAAACGTGGGACGGCATGGATCGAATCCAAACCTACAAGGGCCACCAGTATTCCCAGCCAGCCTGCTATCCACCCCTTCAGCGGCATCGACCCCGAGGCCATGGAGCCGGCGACCATGATGCCAACCACCGCGAGCCAAAACATTTCCCACGACCGGAAATTGAGGGCAAAAGTTAGAATCAGCGGGATGAAGGCAATCAACAGGACGATCCCGATGCCACCGCCAATAAAGGACGCCGCGATCGCCATGCCCAGGGCCTGCCCACCCTGGCCGCGTTGGGCAAGCTGGTGACCTTCGATCATGGTCGGTACTGCATCAGGGGTGCCGGGAATGTTGATCAAAACTGCTGAAATCGCACCGCCAAATACACTACCGGTATAGACGCCCAGCATGAAACAGATCGACACATCCTGCGACAGCCCTGCGGACAGACCGATCAACAGCCCCATCGCCATCGTCGTCGAAAGACCCGGTAACGCCCCCCAGATGATGCCAAGACAAACTCCAGCAAGAGTCATCGACAGCAAAAGCGGCGAAAAGAGCTGACTAAATGCGTCAAGCATGGTTCAAAAGCCTCCTGGCAGCGGGATCAGAAACACCTTCTGAAACACCACTGACAAGGCCAGCGCCCATCCGACAGAGATCAAGGCAGTGATCCACAGTGGTCCGCGCCACGACACGTGAATAATTGAGGCCAGGGCGATAGTGGTCACCGGCTCAAACGCAGAGAGCACGAACGATACACCCGCCACCGAGAAAAAGAGTTGAAATGAAAGCACTTGCAGCGCCGCGATGTACAACGCGATGGTGAACGCCAGTAAGGCTATGCGGCGATTTTCGCTACGCTCATCGGCATCAGCGGGGGCCGTCAAAGCACCGGCCCGGCGACGGTTCAGGGCCGATATTGCCAACAGGATTGCCATGACACCAAGAGAAGCCGCCGTCAGAAATGGCAACAACCCCGGGGCCGTGCGCAGCCCGCCGGGCACCGGCAGCATTATCGAGGCGATCATGACAATAACGGAAAGGGCAATCAGGAACCCTGACGCAATCAGATCAAGGGTCGGCGCAGCGTGGCCAGCTTCTGCTTCTTCACCTTCGAACGTAATCTGATCTTTTTGCGAATGTGTCACCAATGATACTTTCGTATTGCAGGGATTGATAAGGCACCGGGCGCAACCAACACGGATGCGCCCGTCCCAAGATTGTTTGATTAGTCGCTGCCAGCCGGTTTATAGCCTTCAGGCGGCCACCAGCTGTCAAAGCCAGCGGGGTCAGGCAGCCCAAGATCGTCGGCAGTTTTGATCTCGGCACCAATCTGGTCGGAAAACTTGTTAAAAGTGTCGACAGTGATCACTTCAAGTTTCGCCGCAGTCTTGTCGGCCTCGGCTCCGGTGCGCACATCAAGTTTGAAAAACTTGTTGTCGATCATTTCGCGGAAGCCGTCAGAATTCGCAGCAGCAACAAATGCCTCTTCGATTTCGCTAAGCACGTCCGCCGGAGTATCCCGTTTCACGATAAAGTTGTAAGTGCCGCCGATTGGCAGGAACGGTTGTATTGACGGTACAAAATCGCCAACGGTTGGCATCACTGCTCCGTTTTCAAGTACGATGTTTTCGACACCGGTTTGCTGCAGGCAACGAAGTTCGCCCGCGCGCACCAGATCGACGTGTTCGTGCACGCCACCACCGGCGATGTCGACCTCGCCCTGCAAGCCTGCCAATGTCGCGGCCTTACCGCCCTTATAGGGAACGTATTTGAGTTCGATCCCGGCGAAGGACCCGACGATCATCGCCAACTCGTGCCAAAGACCACCGGTGCCCGATGTCGAAATCGACACTTTACCAGGGTTGGCTTTGGCAGCAGCCACAACATCGTCAAAAGTCTCAAACGGCGAGTCCATTGGCACCGACCAGCTGGCAATTGCACTGGCGGCCTGGAAGAAGTGCCAGTTTTCCCATGGAACAAGATCTACGTGCCCCATAACGCGTACGAATTTATTGTAATTCGCGCCGCCCAGAATTGTGTACCCGTCAGATGACTGACCATGAACAAATTGTGTGGCCACGGCACCGACAGCGCCGGGTTTATTGAGCACGTTGATCGTCCAGCCCTTGGCCGCAGCCATTTCCTCGGCCAGTTTACGCATGATTGTATCGGTGCCACCACCGGCACCGTACATAACCACCACTGAAATCGGTCGCGCTGGATAGCTCTGTGCCGATGCTTTGCCTGGCATCGTGATTTGCAGCGCTACCATCCCAGCGGTCGCTGCTAGAAAACCGCGCCGGTCAAGGCCGGATTTGCCATTTGTTGTCATGTCGTCCTCCCTTTGGATTTCGCCGAGTTGTTCCGGCGTTAGTTGGCACCCTCTAAGGGTACCCAAATGCAGTTACTTGGATCAGTCCCGCTCCTCCTTTGTGCCCCTGAAGTTGTTCTTTTCGAGAAACTCTGTGACCTGCGGCTCGATGTCGGTTTCCATCAACGCGTTCCAGCGATTATTGAATCCAAAAAGTGCAATGACAGCCCCGATCTCGACCACCTGAGCGTCCGAGAAGTGGCGGCGCAAGTCGGCCATATCCTCTGCGCTGGCATAAGACGGGCATTGCCCGCCGGTTACAGCGACTCGCAATGCTGCACGTTCGGCGTCCGAGAAAATTTCGGACGTTTCGAAAGACCAGATTGCATCCAACTTGTCAGGCGGTACGCCATTGTCGGCCCCATTTTTGAAAGTGTGAGCCGAGCAATAGGTGCAACCGTTCGACAGACTGGTGACGTGGGCGATCATCCAGCGCAATGCCGGTTCCACCGTACCGTCGGGATTGCGCACGACCGCCCGGATCAGCCCCAAAACCGCTTGGGCGATTTCAGGGCGATGTGACAAGGTCAGCATTGAATTCGCAGTGAACCCGGTAGCAGAAGCCAGCCAGGCGATATCGCCGGCGACGCCTTGCGTATCTTCCAGCGCGAGCGGCGCAATATGTGGCATTTGTCCCTCCCAGAACCGGGTGCTGAAAAATTGGTTCACCAATTTTAGCGCTACACCCATTTAGAAACCATCAAATACCAGTTCAGCCAATTTGAAAAGAAAAAAAGGGCATTTATATACTTGTTATTGGTCAAAATATTCACCGGTATTCAAAAAATTGGTCAACCTTTTCGGCATGATCCCGTCACAAAGACCCTCCCTGGCCAAAGTGGACGCGGCAGACATCGCACGCGCGGCGAATCTCATCTGTAAGGCCTTCTACAAATCGCTGTGTTGCAACTGATGCAGCCATGGCGGTCGGCTCAATCAACAGGTAATCCACTGTCATCTTGGGACTCTCAATCGGGTAGAGATGGATGTCCGGATCGTTCAGATCCGGCAGACACAGACAACCGGGCAGGATCGAGCACCATTCTCCGCGGCGCACGATGTCAAGCGTCGTCATCATCGAGTCCATTTCCAGAATGCTGTGGACAACCCCGGACAAATTCCCGAGTTGCTGGTCGATTTTGGCACGGCGCGCATTACTCGGGCCCGGCAGCACAAGAGACAGCGGCGGAATATTGGCCAGATCGACGGCACCTTCTACGCCTTCAAAAGACTGGCGGCTGACAAGAAGCTCAAGATCGGTATCCAGAAAGGTAGAGCGCAACCCGCCGGGAATGACACCATTGGGTACTACCGCCAGATCCAGGTCGCCAGCCAAAACCATCTGGGTCAGAAAGTCGCTATAGCCTTCGGTGATTTTTACTTCCACCAAGGGATTAGCCTCGCAAAAAGAAGACAAAACAGGGGCCAGAATCGCGCGTGCAAACGTGGGCATGACGCCGACACGAACCTCTCCGGTCAAGTGATCCGACAAAGCCGAGACATCTTCGTCCAGTCGCCCAACTTCGCGCAAAATACGGATGGCTCTGCGATAGATCTGATCGCCCGCCCTGGTCGGCGTTACTCCTGTCGAGACCCGCTCAAAAAGAGACAAACCAAGCTGATCCTCAAGGTCGCGCACCTGTACGCTTACCCCGGATTGGGTGGCATGAACTTTGCGCGCCGCAGCCGAAATCGAGCGCTCTTCATAGACCGCAATAAAGAAACGCAGGTTTTGCAGCTTGATATTGTTCAAGGAAATAACCTTTCCTGATAGAGCGCGACAGAGGTGCCAGGTTCAGCCACCCAAAGTGCGATCCAGACCAGCGCGGGTAGGAAAATAAATGTCAACAACGTCGACATAACGACAGCGCCAGCAACCCGATTTGGCGATTGCTGAAACCGCTCTGCAAAGACAAATGTTATAATGGCGGATGGCATTGTCGCCATAAGGAACACTATTCCCGCCGCCGGGCCCGTCAGGCCCAGAAAGTAGATTACGGCGGTTCCGGCGGATAACCCGATCAGTAATCGACCTATGGCGATGGCAAAGGATGGGCCAAAATCGGACACTTTCAGCGTCGCCAACGAGGTTCCCAGCAATATCAGCATCGCCGGAATCATCATCCCGCCCAGCATCTCTGTTGTTTTCAGGATAAGTTGAGGTACGGGCAGGTTCAGCGCCGTTACCAGCAGAACCAAAGCAACCGAATAGATCAGCGGTTGCTGGGCGATATCACCGACCCGCAGAGACCCTGATGAGATCGAAAGACCGACGGAATATTGGAATAGGGCGACAACAAAGAAAAACGAAATCCCTAGCCGAGCGCCCTCGGACCCGAAAGCCAACACCACCAGCGGCAACCCCATATTGCCCGAATTCGGCAGCATCAGGCTTGGCAAAAACCCACGCAAAGAAGCGCCGAAAACCGTCAGCGCGGCTGTGGCCATGGCCCCGGCAATGACAAGGCAAAGCAACGCTGCCCCTGCCATTCTGCCGATGGTTCCAAGATCGACATGTATCGATGTGAGCGTGTTGAACACCAGTGCGGGGGTGGCCACCAGCATCACAAGGCTGCTGAGTGTCCTTGACTGCAGCCCAACCGATGACCGGCCCAGGATAAAGCCGATCAGGGTGATCAGCATGATCGGCCCAAGAATATTGACCATCTGCATCAACACGGTGCGGGGCTCCGTCCAGGTGATTGGCAGCTCAGTTCAACCTTCTCCATCTAAGCGATTTCCCCGGCTGCAATGGCCTGTACCAGTTCGTCCACGCGGGCCGCATTCGAACACGCCAGGCTGCCGTCGGCATTTAGCAGATTGTTCTCAAAGCCGATACGCGCCTTGCCGCCTTGCCGCAGGGCCTCTAGTAAACAGGCTGTTTCGTGACGGCCAAAGGCGCAGACAGACCAGCCAGCGTTTTTGATCGAGTTCCGTC